>DAOKZN010000104.1:0-7745 GCA_035325625.1 Mesorhizobium sp.
AGACCGACATCATCAGGTCGTTGATCTTGAGGATCTCCGCCTCGAGCTGGTCCTCGGTGCAGAAGATGTGCGCGTCGTCCTGCGTGAAGGCGCGCACACGCATCAGCCCGTGCAGCGCGCCCGAGGCTTCGTAGCGGTGCACATTGCCGAACTCGGCAAGCCGGATCGGCAGATCGCGGTAGGACTTCAAGCCGTGCTTGAAGATCTGTACATGGCCGGGGCAGTTCATCGGCTTCAGCGCGAAGATGCGCTGGTCCGCGTCGGGGTCTTCCGGGTGGGTGAAGGCGTGGGCCGACTTCACCGCGAACATGTTCTCCTGATACCAGCCCCAGTGGCCCGACGTCTCCCACAGGCTCTTGTCGAGCACCTGCGGGGCGTTCACCTCCTGATAGTCGTCGCCGAGGCGGCGGCGCATATAGGCGATCAGGTTCTGGAACATCTTCCAGCCCTTGGCGTGCCAGAAGACGACGCCCGGCCCCTCCTCCTGGAAGTGGAACAGGTCCATCTCACGGCCGAGGCGGCGATGGTCGCGCTTTTCGGCCTCCTCCAGCATGTGGAGATACTGGTCGAGCTGCTCCTGGTTGGCCCAGGCGGTGCCGTAGATGCGCGTCAGCATCGGGTTGTTGGCGTCGCCGCGCCAGTAGGCGCCGGCCACCTTCATCAGCTTGAAGGCGTTGCCCACCTGGCCCGTGGAGGCCATGTGCGGGCCGCGGCAGAGGTCGAACCAGTCGCCCTGATAGTAGATCTTGAGGTCCTGATCTTCTGGGATCGCTTCGACCAGCTCGACCTTGTAGGCCTCGCCCTTGTCGCGGAAGACCTGCTTGGCCTTGTCGCGCGACCAGACTTCCTTGCTGAACGGCTTGTTGCGCTGGATGATCTCGCGCATCTTCTTCTCGATGGCGGGAAAGTCCTCCGGCGTGAAGGGTTCGTTGCGGGCGAAGTCGTAATAGAAGCCGTTCTCGATCACCGGACCGATGGTCACCTGCGTTCCCGGCCACAATTCCTGCACCGCCTCGGCCAGCACATGGGCGGCGTCGTGGCGGATCAGCTCCAGCGCGCGCGGGTCGTCGCGGGTGACGATCTCGACCTTGCCGGACGCGCCCAGCGGATCGGCCAGATCGCGCAGGGTGCCGTCGAAGGTGTAGGCGACCGCCTTCTTGGCCAGAGACTTCGAGATGGATTCGGCGAGCGCGGCGCCGGTCGTGCCGGCATCGTAGTCGCGTGAAGAACCATCGGGGAATGTGAGGGAAACGGAATTCGGCACTTTTCTTCTCCTATCCAGTCCCGCAAACGAGCGCGGGTGGGTTCAAGCCGGATGCGTCCGGCGGCAGCGGCGTAATAATCAGTGAAACCGTGGTCGTAAAGCCGCCCGCGCATTCATGCTGCGGGATCGCGGTGTCTTGCCCCGATTTCGCGGTAGCGCCACGGCAGGAACCAGACATAGCGCGGCAGCAAGCGCTCCGGCACGTTGTCGATGCCGCAGGTGCCGCCCGGCCCGCAGCGCGCGACGCGGAACAGCGCCAGCCACCCGCCCGCCCACAGGCCGTGGCGGGCGATCGCCTCATAGGCATATTCCGAGCAGGTCGGCAGATGCCGGCAGGTGTTGCCGATGAAGCCGGACAGGGTGAGCTGGTAAAAGCGCACCAGAAATGTGCCCAGCACCCGGCCGGGGGTCTTGCGCCAGGGGCCGGGCCAGTTCCTGCTGCGTGCTAGGGGTTCGGATGCCATTCCATATGTAGATGCAGCCTGCGGCGCGGCTTTGCAACCGGCGCGGCCTCCGGCCTGCCGGGGCGTGGCGCATCTTGCGCGGAACGCGCCTCCGGGCGACCTCCATCGCCGTGCCCGGAGGCCGGCGGCTGGAAGGTGAGGATGCGAACGACGTCCGTGAGGATGGCGAAGACGGTCATGGCGAAAATCCTTGTGTCGCCGGCACTACAGCGCGTCTGTACGCCGCCCTCAAACGAGTATATTTTCCCCTTCGGATAACTGGAGGTTATGCAAATGCGCCGAGGGCGCTTGCCGCTGACGGCCCTGCGCAGTTTCGAGGTGGCCGGCCGCCTGCTGAGCTTCAGCAAGGCGGCGGACGAGCTTTTCGTGTCGCAGGCGGCCATCAGCCGGCAGATCAGGGAATTGGAAGCCTTCACCGGCTATCCGCTGTTCGAGCGCCACCATCGGCGCGTCTCCCTGACCGGCAACGGCGTCCGCCTGCTCGAACAACTGACCGCAAGCTTCGACGACATCGACCGCAGGCTGGCCGAATTGCGCGCCACGCTGCCGCACGAAACGCTGACGGTGAGCGTCGAGCCCTCCTTCGCCGGCATGTGGCTGGTATCGAAGCTCAACGCTTTCGGCGCGCAGCACCCCGATATCGACGTCTCGCTGAGCGTCGACCCCCGCGTGATCGAGTTCCGTGGGCAGGAGGCGGAACTGGCCATACGTTTCAGCGCCGCCGATACGGCGTGGCCGCGCACCCGCGCCGAGCACCTTCTGGACATCTCGTTCGCGCCGGTGCTGTCGCCGGCGCTGCTGGCATCGACGCCGCCCCTGCGCACGCCGGACGACCTGCGCCACCACACGCTGCTGCACGACGAAAACCGCAACGGCTGGTCGAAATGGTTCGAGGCGGCGGGCGTGGGCGACATCGGGCCGCAGCGAGGTCCGATCTTCACCGATTCTGCGCTGGCCACCCAGGCCGCGAGGCTGGGCCACGGCATCGCGCTCGGCGACATACAGTTGCTGCGCCACGACCTGGAAGCCGGAACGCTGGTCATGCCCTTCGGCGTAGAGGTGGCGTGCGGCGTCTACTGGCTGGTTGAGCCCGACTTCAAGGAGACGAGCCGGCAGGCCAGGGCTTTCGCGGATTGGCTCAAGACCGAACTGCGGGCCGAGCCGAGGATATAAGAAGGGCAGAAAAGCTATTTCACGCAGCCGCTTCGGCGCGTTTCTTCTCGATCTGGTCGATGCAGTCCACGACAGCATCGAAAGTGAGCATGGTGGAAGCGTGGCGGGCCTTGTAGTCGCGCACCGGCTCCAGATATTTCAGGTCGGCGAAGCGGCCTTCGGGTGGCGGGCCGTTCTCCTTCAGCATCCTCAGCATCGTCTCGCGCACGGCCCTCAACTCTTCGGCCGTGGCGCCGACGACATGCTGCGCCATGATGGCGGACGAGGCTTGGCCAAGCGCGCAGGCCTTCACCTCATGCGCGAAGTCGGTGACCACGCCGTCCTGCATCTTCAGGTCGACGGTCACGGTCGAGCCGCACAGCTTGGAATGCGCCTTCGCCGATGCGTCCGGATGGTCGAGGCGGCCGATGCGGGCGATATTCCCGGCAAAGCCGAGAATTTTCGCATTGTAGACGTCGTCTATCATGATATTCCGGTCCGGCGCCGCGCGGCGAACAGCGTTTACCGCCGGCGTGTCTTTCATTCGCCGCGTCAACCCATATATAATGGCGGCGTTTCGGGAACCGCAAGGCGGCTGGTGCGTCTATGCTCCGGAACCTGCCGTGTCACGCCGCTTCCGGCCCGCAACCGCGGATGATGCCGTAAAGGGCAGTGGTCCGTTCAACTCGTTCCTTCCTCGAAAGGAACTACGGGAGACTCCTTTATGGACGCCGTCATCAAGAAGATCATGCCCGCCTCCGCCTACATGGACAAGCCGGTGACCGACCGGCCGAGCCAGCAGGAGGTCGAGGCCGCCGTGCGCACCCTGCTGCGCTGGACCGGCGACAATCCCGACCGCGAGGGACTGGTCGATACGCCCAAGCGCGTGGCGAAGGCCTTCCGCGAGATGTTCGACGGCTATGACAAATGCCCCGCCGACGAACTCGGCCGCACCTTCGAGGAAGTGGCCGGCTACGACGACCTCGTGCTCGTCAAGGACATCCAGTTCCATTCCCATTGCGAGCACCACATGGTGCCGATCATCGGCAAGGCGCATGTCGGCTACCTGCCCGACGGCAAGGTCGTGGGCCTGTCCAAGATCGCGCGCGTGGTCGACATCTTCGCCCACCGCCTGCAGACGCAGGAAGCCATGACCGCCCAGATCGCCGGCGTCATCCAGGACGTGCTCGCCCCGCGCGGCGTGGCCGTCATGATCGAGGCCGAGCACATGTGCATGGCCATGCGCGGCATCCGCAAGCAGGGCTCCACCACGCTCACCTCCACCTTCACCGGCGTGTTCAAGGACAACCCGGAAGAGCAGGTCCGCTTCGCCATGATGGTGCGCGGCGGCCGCTGATGGCAGGGCTCGAATTTCCCGCCCCGCCGCCGGACAAGCAGCAACTGGAGGAAGGGGCGCTCTTCACCCCGCACTTCGGGCCGGACGGGCTGGTTACGGCGGTCGTCACCGACGCGCGCGACGGCATGCTCCTGATGGTCGCCCACATGAATGCCGAGGCGCTGGCGCTGACGCTGGAGACCGGCATCGCCCACTACTGGTCGCGCTCGCGCCAGGCGCTGTGGAAGAAGGGCGAGACCTCTGGCAACCTCCAGGCCGTGGTGGAGATGCGCACCGACTGCGACCAGGATGCGGTGTGGCTGAAGGTCACAGTCTCGGGACACGATGCAACCTGTCACACCGGCCGGCGTTCCTGCTTCTATCGGACGGTGGGGCTGGTCGGCGGCAAGGGGACGCTTGCGGCCGACGGCAGCAGCCCTCTCTTCGATGCGGACGAAACCTATCGCAAGCCCGCCTGACCTGTCGAAAGCATTCGTGAACCCTCCACCCTCTTGCCAACATGCGGATTCACGATTTCGATACGCAGCAGCGATAGGCTGATCGCGGGACAAGGGAGAGTATGATGCTCGAATGGGCGTCATTGCGCAGCAGGCCCGATGTTCGGGAAGCCAACGGCTTTTCCTCTACACTCGGCACGGCCGGGCCGGCACCGGCAAGGAAAACCGGCATTTCTCTGGCGCTCGGCGGCGGCTGCGCGCGCGGCTGGGCCCATATCGGCGTGCTGCGCGCCCTCGACGAGGCCGGCATCGAGATCTCCATGATCGCCGGCACCTCCATTGGCGCGCTGGTCGGCGGCTGTTACCTTGCTGGCAAGCTGGACGAACTGGAGGAATTTGCCCGCACCCTGACGCGGCGGCGCATCTTCGGCCTGCTCGACCTCAACCTGCGCGGCAGCGGCCTGTTCGGCGGCATGAAGCTCGATGCCCGGCTGCGCGAGCACATGACCGGCACCCGTTTTGAGACCCTGCCGAAGCCCTTCGTCTGCGTCGCCTCCGAGATCCGCACCGGCCACGAGATCTGGCTGTCCAACGGGTCGCTCATCACCGCCATGCGCGCCTCATATGCGCTGCCCGGCGTGTTCGAGCCGGTCAATTGCAACGGCCGCGTGCTGGTGGACGGCGCACTGGTCAATCCCGTGCCGGTTTCCGTCTGCCGCGCCTACGAGCAGCCGCTGGTGGTGGCGGTGAACCTGCACTACGACCTGTTCGGCCGCGCCGCCGTCATCAAGCACAGCGCCGGCGAGCTCGTGGTGCAGAAGGAAGTGCCTCAGGCCGGACCGTCCGACCAGGCGTTCCAGACACGCGAATCCCGGCTCGGCATCACCGGCGTGATGGTGGAGGCCTTCAACATCATCCAGGACCGCATCTCGCGCGCCCGCCTGGCCGGCGACCCGCCCGACATGTCCTTGCAGCCGAAGCTCAGCCACATCGGGCTGACCGAGTTCCACCGCGCCGACGAGGCGATCCGGCTTGGCTACGAGGCCACCGTGGCCCAGATCGGCGAGCTGAAGCGCCTCCAGACGGTGCTGGTGTAGGAAGATAGCCTATTTCACGCCGCCGCGGCGTCGATGATGCGGAACTGCACATTGCGGCTGCCGTTCCAGTAGTTTCCCGACAGCGAACCGGCCACGTGCAGCACCTTGCCCCTGTTCCTGAACAGGAATTCGCCCAGGGCGGTATCGACGGCGCGGAAGGCGATGCCCTGCAGGCGCCCGCCGCCTTCGGATTGCAGGTCGGCGCGGATATGGCTGGTGCCGACGGGACGCGCGTCGAGCAGCCGATGGCGCGGCAGCGCGAACAGCGGCGCGACATGGCCGCTGCCGTAGGGGCCGGCCTTCTCCAGCGCGTCGAGCAGGTCGAGCGTGGCCCCTTCGGCGGCGAGCGCTGCATCCACCGCGAGGCTCTCCTCGCTCTGGAGCCTGAACACGTCGGCGGCGGCGCGCTCCTCGAAGAAGGCCCGCAGCGCGCCCAGCCTTGCCCGCTCCACGGTGATGCCGGCGGCCATGCCGTGACCGCCGCCCTTGACGATCAGCCCCGCCTCGGCCGCCTCGCGCACCAGCCGGCCGAGATCGAAGCCCGCAACGGAACGTCCCGAGCCGGTGCCGATGCCGCTGGGGTTGAAGGAGATGGCGAAGGCGGGGCGGCGCGCATGGTCCTTCAGCCGTGAGGCGATCAGCCCGACGATGCCGGGGTGCCAGTTCTCGCTCGCTGTCACCACGACGGCCGGCCCGTTGCCGCCGGCGAGCTCGGCATCGGCCTCGGCGCGGGCTTGCGCCAGCATCTCCTGCTCCATGGCCTGCCGTTCCTGGTTCAGCCGGTCCAGCGTGGCGGCGATCGCCTCAGCCTCGGTGGGATCGTCGGTGGCCAGCAGGCGGCTGCCGAGCGCGGCATCGCCGATGCGCCCGCCCGCATTGATGCGCGGCCCGATGAGAAAGGCCAGATGGAAGGTGCCGACCGGCTCGCCGATGCGCGCCGCCCGCGCCAGCGCAGCCAGCCCGGGGTTTGCCTGCCGGCGCACCACCTGCAGGCCCTTGACGACGAAGGCGCGGTTGATGCCGGTGAGAGGCACCACGTCGCAGACCGTGGCCAGCGCCACCAGATCGAGCAGCGAAAGCAGGTCCGGCTGGGGCGTGGCGGGCAGGCGCTCGCGCAGCAGCTTCGCCGTCTGCACCAGCGCCAGGAAGACCACGCCCGCCGCGCAGAGTTGTCCCTGCCCCGACAGATCGTCCTCGCGGTTGGGGTTGACGATCGCGACCGCCGGAGGCAGCGCGCCGCCCACCTGGTGATGGTCGAGCACGACGACATCGGCGCCGGCCTCGCGCGCCGCCTCTATGGCCGCGGCGCTGTTGGTGCCGCAATCGACCGTGACGATGAGCCGGGCACCGCGCGAGACCAGCTCGCGCATGGCGTCGGGGTTGGGGCCGTAGCCCTCGAAGATGCGGTCTGGAATGTAGATTTCCGACGGCACCGAGAAATGCGCCAGGAAACGCTTGAGCAGCGCCGAGGAGGCCGCGCCGTCCACGTCGTAGTCGCCGAAGATCGCCACCTTCTCGCGCCGCACGACAGCCTCGGCGATGCGGTCCGCGGCCTTTTCCATGTCGGTCAGCGAGGCAGGGTCGGGCAGGAGGTCGCGAATGGTGGGGTCGAGGAAGCGTGGCGCCTCGAGTGCGGAGACGCCGCGCCCGGCCAGCACGCGGGCGACGATGTCGGGCAGGCCGTGGCCCTGCGCGATGGCAAGGGCCGCCATGTCCTGCCGCTCGGAAAGCCGGTGGGTCCATGCCACGCCGGTCGCCGAGCGGCGAACATCCAGAAAGAAGCGTTTTTCGCCGGTCATGCCGGGCGCCGTCCGCGAATCCTCATCCACAGACGGCTAATACGCCAAACCGGCCGGAATCAAAACTTTTCCAGATCCTGGTGCCGGGCCTTGATCTCGCGCACGGTGCGCGAGGAGGAACGCAGCACGATGGTGTGCGTGGTGATGAAGTTGCGGCCGAACTTCACGCCCGCCA
>DAOKZN010000105.1:0-7634 GCA_035325625.1 Mesorhizobium sp.
ACGGCGCCTTGTCATTCCGCCTGGGCTGTCCCGCCATTGGTGCCGCCGGCGAGCGACTCCCCGCCGTCCGCCACCAGGGCATGGCCGGTCATGTAGGACGAGCGATCCGAGACCATGAACAGGATGACCTCGGCAATCTCCTGCGCCGTGGCGAAGCGCCCCATCGGCACGATGTTGGAGATGGCATGCTCCAGCGCCTTCCGGCCGCCGAGCTGCTGCGTGTACGGATCGTTGAAGGGCGTGTCGACCCAGCCCGGGCACAGCGCGTTGACGCGGATGCCGAAGCGCGCCACGTCGAGGGCGATCTGCCGCGTCATGGTGATGGAGGCGGCCTTGCTGGTGATGTAGGCGGTCATCTGCCGGTCGAGGAACACTCCGGAATTGGAGGAGGTGTTCAGTATCACTCCTCCCCCCTGCGCCTTCATGACGGGGATCACCGCCTGGCAGGCGACGAACTGGGCATGGACATTGACGGCCCAGGACCTGTCCAGGCCGGCTGCGTCGATTTCCTCGACGCTTCCGGCGACCTGCACGCCGGCATGGTTGTGCAGGATGTCTATGCGGCCGCGTGTGCCGGCGATGTCCTCTATCAGGGCGCCGATCGCCCGGTCGTCGGTGACGTCCAGCTCGCGCGCCTCGGCCCGCCCTCCCGCATCGGCGATCAGCCGCGCCGTTTCCCGGGCGGCGGCCGGATCGCGGTCGGTGACGACCACGAAGGCACCCTCGCGCGCCATGGCGACGGAGCCGGCCCGGCCGATGCCGGAACCCGCGGCGGTGACGATTGCCGTTCTATCCCGAAGAATCATCCAATTTCCTTTCTGAAATTCAGTACCGGCGGCGGAAGAGATTGCGGCGGCTGTAGACGGCGACCGCCTCGTCGATCATCGCCGCGATGGCGTGGGCGCCGTAGTCGCGCCGCAGCATCTCCGCCCGGGCCGACAGGAGCGCAGGATCGGTCAGCCGCCCGGGACGCAGCATCTCGTAGGCCTCCAGGATGATGTCCTGCGGCACATCGACGAGCTCGGCCGCCCGTTCGAGGTTCAGGGCCAGCCGGTCGCGGCCTGCCGAGCGCGCGATGCCGGCCTGCAGCCTGAGCACCTCGGCCGAGATGCGGATATCGCCGGTGCCGACGCGGCCGGACATGACCTCCTCCAGCGTCAGCCGGTCGAGCGGCATGCCCGAAGCCGAAACCGCAGAGTCGGGGGACTTCTCGGATATGGGGTAGAGGTCGAGGGGGTCGGTCATGTCGATAAACCACCTTGTCCGAGCGTCATGGACAGTTCGAGCGGCGGCGCCTCGGGCACCACCAGTCCCGTCTCGATCGCGTAGAGCATCGCGACGCGCACATGATAGCGTGCGGCCAGCGACTGGCCGTCCACCGGCACGACGACCGGCTCCGGCGCCTGGCCGTGGGCGTAGAGGGCCGCGTTGCGTCCCATGGCGCGGTAGTGCTCCAGCGTCGTCACCGGCGCGTTGGAGAAAAGCTCGATGTTCATGTGCGGCAGCCGGTCGGCGCGATGGATCACCGCCGTGCCCTTGGCCTGGATGCCTATGCCGTAGCCGGAGCCGGAAAGGCGCGCCGCGGTGAGGCCGAGGAAGGACGTGTCGGCGGTATGGCGGATGCGAACCAGCCGCGGCACGCCGCCGCCTTCCCGGATGCCCTCGGTAAGGGCCAGGACCACGTCGATCAGGTCGTGCCCGGCCGTGGTCCGGGACAGTTCGCCGCCGAAGGCCGGGCTGAGCCCAATGACGACCTCGTGCGGGTCTTCGCCCTTCGCGGCCTCGGCCTGCGGCACCAGCCAGGGCGGCGCGGTCGGGTCCTGCCGGCGCTCCCGCTCCAGGACCTTGTCGCGCGTCTGCAGGTCGCGCACGTTGCGCACCGCCTGCCAGCGCGCATCCGGCATGCGATAGCCGCTGCCCGGCCCCTGGTAGTCGTTGGGGTCGTTGAGCGCGCTGACCACCTTGCCGTCGCGCAGGATGGCGGAGGTCTGCAGATAGTCGCCGGAGATGCGCTGGCGCAGCATCAGCACCAGGTTGCGGGCCTCCGCGTCGAAGCCGCGCCGGGCGAGCGCGCGCACCACGTCCACCGCGGTCAGGCCCCGCTCGCGGATCGCATCGCTGATGCGCGTCACCTCGCCGGGCGTGAAGCTGTCGGTCTCCTGCGAGCCGGAGGCGGCCGCCACCGACACCATCCGCTGCTCGGAAACCTCGGCCAGCCCCAGCTCGGCGAACACGGCCGCGATGGCGCGGATCGCGCGCATGCGCAGGTGGCTCACCTCGCCTTCCTCGACAGGGGTGAGGCCGCCGTCGGCCTCGAAATCACGCTGCAGCGCCAGATAGTCCTCGATCTCCTCTCCGTTGAAGAGAGAGGGGTTGAAGGTGTTGTCATATTTGCGGATCGATCCGAAGCCCGAGCACAGCAGGTCGGAGCCCGCCAGCAGGTAGGGCGTGATCTTGGCGCCCACCCGGATTTCGGATTCGCTGACACGCGTGTCGTTGCCGGAGGCGCATTCCAGCCCCAGCCACACCGCGATCAGGTTTTCGGCCATGAGCTCCCGCATTCCCCCCGCCATGGAGGTGGTCAGCGGGGCACCGTCTATGCCGCCGTTCTGGGTGCCCTGCACGCCCATGGCCCGTTGCAGGCACAGGCAGCGCGCCTCCAGGTAGAGCACCGACTGGCGCTCGTGGAAGCCCATCAGCAGTTCGGCCGAGGCACCCGAGGTGCAGCGCGCCTTGATGCCGCGCGATGCGTAGGCGGCGGTCAGGAAAGCCTTGGACCAGGGCGTGTCGTCGCCGTCGATGAAGGCGGCCTCGGAACCGTAGACGGAGACGGTCTCGGCATAGGAGGTGAAGCCGGCCATGCCGATTTTGAGCTCCTCGGCTTCCTCGATGGAGCATTGGAAGAGCACGCCGCCACGCCCCACGGCGGCGCCCACCGCGCAGGCCATTGCGTTCGCCCAGGAGTTGGAGGCGACGCGCATCGTCGTCTCGATCTCGTCGAAGCCGAGCGCCACGGCGGTGGCGGCGTCGGCCGCGAGCTGGAGCGGGTCGTCCTTGGCATTGGTGACGTGGGCCTGGTTGCCGGGCGTGCGGCGCTGCCGCATCTTGGCATAGGCGAAGGCGATCTCCAGCGACGACATGGCCGAGACCACCGAGACGAGCTTGGCCGGGGTCATGCCGCGCGCCAGCCTCTCCAGCTTCTGGCGCGGCACGTTGATGTCCACGAGCATCCGGGCGACGTCCACCGGGTCGATCGCCATCGCCTCGCCGATCGCCTCCAGGTCGAGATGATGTGCGGCGATATAGGCGTCGAGGATGTCGAATTCGGCTTCGGGCTTGCCGTCGATCTCCACCACGCGCCCGTCCTCGACCCGGACGGACGGGGAGGGGTCCCAGGGGCTGTGGAAGGTGGCGAAGCCCGCCTCGGGATCTTCGGCGGCGAACAGGTCGTGGCGCAGCATGCGGGCATCCCATTCGTCGAAGCGGCGCCAGCGGGGAGCGGAAGTCATTGTTCGTCTCCTTCCATGTCAGGCTCGGGTCCGGTTCTTCTTCGTCCTTGCGGATGCATGGCGGGCGCCGGTCAGAACCAGCGCAGCCAGATGAGCTGGATGACGATCAGGGCCACCACGTCCCAGAAAATGAGTTCGCCGACGGTGAACCACCCGCGTGTCCTGTTGAGGCGCCACAGGCCGAACCAGAATATCGCCGCCAGGACGGGGGGAACGAAGCCGGCGATGCTCACCGCAGTCTCTCCCCGGTCCTGGCATCGAAATAGTGCAGGGCCTCCCTCGGGAAGCGCAGGCCGAGCGGCTGGCCGGGCCTGAGGCCGTCGCAGTCCCGCTGGGTCCTGATCGTCAGCGAGTTCCCGCGGTTCTGGAAGATGAGCAGCGTTTCGGGCTCGATCAGTTCCTTGACGTCGAGGACAAGGGCCATTGCCCTCTCGGCTCCTTGCTCGGCGAGCTCGATCTGCTCCGGGCGGATGCCCAGGGTCACCGGCCCCTCCGGGCATTCCACCGGGCATGCGATGTCGCCTGCGCGGAACACGCCGTCCTCCACCGTGCCGTCGATGGTGTTCATGGCGGGCCGTCCCATGAACTCCGCCACGAACCTGTTGGCGGGCCGGCGATAGATGGCGCGCGGCTCGTCGAACTGCACGAGCTTGCCGTCCTTCAGGACGGCTATGCGCGTGGCCAGCGTCATGGCCTCTTCCTGGTCGTGGGTCACGAAGACGAAGGTCTTGTCCAGGCTCCGGTGCAGGCGGTTGAGCTCGGTACGCATGTGCAGGCGCAGCAGCGCGTCGAGGTTCGAGAGCGGCTCGTCCATCAGGCATATGGTCGGCTCCCACACCAGCGCGCGCGCCACGGCCACGCGCTGCGCCTGCCCGCCCGAAAGCTGTGCCGGCTTGCGGTGCAGGTATGGCTGGATCTGGAGCAGTTCGGCGATGCTCTTCACGCGCCGCTCTACGTCGGCGGCGCCGACCTTGCGGATGCGCAGCGGGTAGGCGATGTTCTCGAACACGCTCTTGTGGCTGTAGAGCGCATAATTCTGGAACACCATGCCGATGCCGCGAAGCCGCGGCGGCAGGCTGGTGATGTCCTGCCCGTTGAGCTCTATGCGGCCGTCCGACGGGGTTTCGAGACCGGCAAGGAGACGGCAGGCCGTGGTCTTGCCGGAGCCCGAGGGGCCGAGCAGGACGATGAACTCGCCCAGGTCGAATTCCAGATTCAGCCGGTCGAGCGCGACCGTCCCGTCGGCGAATCTCTTGGTTACTTCTCTGAACGAGACAGCCATCAATGACTCCGTGAATTCTTGCGGTCTCAACCCTTGACGGCACCGAAGGTAAGGCCGCGGACGAGGTGCTTCTGAACCAGGAAAGTGAAGATGAGGATCGGCAGCGTGGCGACGACGGCGACGGCCGCCACCTGCCCCCACAAGGTTCCGTGCGGCGTTATCAGTCCCGGAATGCCGACCGTCAGCGGCCTTCCTTCGAAGGCGACGAGGATGAAGGCATAGAGGAATTCGTTCCAGGACAGGATGAAGCAGAGCACCGAGGTGGCGGCCAGGCCGGGCGCCGCCATCGGCACGATGACCCTGACGAACGCCCCGAGCTTGGAGCGACCGTCCATCATCGCCGCTTCGTCGATCTCTTTGGGGATCTCGGCGAAGAACCCCCGCATCATCCACACCACCAGCGAAAGGTTGAAGCTGGTATGGGCGATGACCACGGAATAGATGGTGTCGGTCAGGCCCAGCACCGTGAAGAACATGAACAGCGGCACGGCGATCGAGATGGGCGGCGCCATGCGGGTGGTGAGGAAGAAAAAGAACAGGTCTTCCTTGCCCGGGAAATCCGTTCGCGCGAACACATATGCCGCCGGCGCTCCCACGCAGATCGACAGCACCGTCGACGCGGTGGAGATGATCAGCGAGTTGAAGACGAGGGGCAGGTAGTCCTTGCCGATGAAGACGGCCGGATAATTGTCCAGCGTCGGCGTGAAGAACCAGCGGGGCACCGGCGACAGGATGTCCAGGCGTCCTTTGAAGGATGCCAGAAGTATCCAGAGATAGGGTGTCAGCGCCACGACGAGGACGCAGGCGAGAATGCCGACAGCCAGTATTTTGTAGGGCTTGCTCATCTTGCTCGCGCCTGCCGTGCGGACGGCTTCCAGTAGACGGCCTTGTAGAAGATCGAGCACAGTATCAGCACGACCAGATAGACCATGAACGCCACCGCCGCGCCGTAGCCGAGATTCCAGTTCTTGAAGTTCACGCGGTATGCGTAGATCGACAGCAGCTCGGAAACCGTGCCGGGGCCGCCGCCGGTCATGATGAAGACCTTGTCGAACTCCTTGAAGGCGTCGATGCCGCGCAGGAGCAGCACGAGCGCGATGATCGGCCTCAGCAGGGGCAGCATGATGTCGACGAACTGGCGCCACGGCCCAGCCCCGTCCATGGTGGCGGCCTCGAACGGCGACTTCGGCAAGCTCATCAGGCCGGCCAGCACGATCAGCGTCACGAACGGCGTCCATTGCCACACGTCGATGGCGATGATGGCCGGCATCACCAGATCGGGCGAGGAAAACACGGCGCTCGCCCGCGACAGCAGGCCGAGCTTGTGCAGGTAATAGGTGACCATGCCGAAGTCGCCCTGCAGCAGCAGCCGCCAGATCAGCCCCACGGCGACCGGCGCCAGCATCATCGGCACCAGAAGCAGGGTCGTCAGCAGGCGCTGGCGCTCGATGAAGCGCCAGATCAGCCACGCCAGAAAGAAGCCGAGCAGGAATTCCACGGTCACGCTGACGACCACGAAGCGGATCGTCAGCCAGAACGAGTTCCAGAAGATGGAATCGTTCCGCACCAGATGGCGGAAATTGTCCAGCCCTATGAAAGCGCCGTTCTGATCCGGATTGGCGTAGCTGAGGTCGGTCATCGCCGTATAGGTCATGTAGCCGAACGGCCCGACCAGGAAGACCAGGACGAGCAATGTCGCCGGCAGGATAAGGGGCAGCGACGCGCCCCGGTCCAGCAGGTATTGCCCGCGCGCGGATTGTTTCGTTCTGTTCATGATCTTCACCGATGCTTTCCCCGCAGGCGGCCTGGCGGCCCCGGCGGGGAAAGGTGGAACGGTACGGGCAGGTCCGGCCTCGTCACTCGACCGGATACTTCATGGGCGCGCAAGACCCGAGCAGGGTGGAGATTTCCTGCGCCGACGTGTCGAGCGCTTCCTTGGCGGACTTTTCATCCGCGAGATAGGACGACAGCTCGCGCACCAGAATGTCGGTCATTTCGCCCGACAGCGGCACCGTGGGCTTTGGCTTCGCCACCTCGTTCGATTCCATGGACGCCTTGGAATAGGGAAGCTTCTGCACGTCGGCCGAGGCATAGACGTCGGGACGCGCCGATGCGCCGCCATGCAGGTGCTGCCGGAGCTGCTGGTCGTAGTCCATCATCCACTGGACGAAGAGGTAGGCCGCCTCCTTGTTCTTGGATTCGGTGGGGATGAGATAGGTCCAGCCTTCCACCTGCGCGACCTTGCCGCCGTCGCCCTGCGGCACCAGGTCGAAGCCCATTTTGCCTACGACCGTCGAGGCCGTTTCATCCACGGCCACCGCATAGGTGGAGTCGTTCCACATGATGAGCTGGGCGACCTCGCCCTGCTGCATCAGCGCCATGACGTCGTCCCAGAAATAGTTCAGCGTGTCCGGCGGCGAGAAGGCCTTGAGGCTCTTGTAATATTCCGTCGCGGCGATGGCCTGCGGGCTGTTGACGACCACGGGGCCGCATTCCGAGCCCGATTTCGTCTCGAGCATGTCGCCGCCGAAGGAGTAGAGGAAGTTGAGCCACTCGTACCAGAGCGCCTCGTGCCGCTTGCCCTGCAGGGCGGTGCCGAAAAGCCTCTGGTCCGGCCGCGTGAACCATTCGGCGATGTCGCGATATTGCTGCCAGTTCTGCGCCGGCGCCAGGTCGTAGCCGTATTTGGCCTTGAAGCCTTCCTTTTCATGGTCGTCCGACAGGAGATCGGAACGATACCACATATACATGGTCAGCGCGGTGAACGGAAAGCCGTAGTCCTTGCCATCGTACCAGGAGATTTCCTTCCACAGCCGTTGATAGAGCTGATCCTCGGGCTTGAA
>DAOKZN010000106.1:0-7547 GCA_035325625.1 Mesorhizobium sp.
TCGGCGCGCAGCACGGTGGCGCCGCGCGGGGAAAGCCGCACCAGCCCGCGCACCGCCGCCCGCGCCTTCTCGCGCATCACATGGTCGAGCGTGCGGCCGATCAGCAGGAAGAAGATCAGCGTGGTGGCGGCGTCGAAATAGGCATGCTCGCCATTATGCACGGTGTCGTAGAGGCTGAGGCCGAAGGCCAGGCAGATGCCGATGGAGATCGGCACGTCCATATTGGTGCGGCCGTGCCGGAGTACGCGCCAGGCGGAGCGGAAGAAGATGCGGCCCGAATAGAGCAGCGCCGGCAGCGCCAGCGCGGCGGAAATCCAGTGGAATGCCTGCCGGGTTTCGGTATCGGCCCCCGACCAGACGGAGACCGATAGAAGCATGATGTTCATGGCCGCGAAGCCCGCCACGGCCAGCGCCCGGATGAGCCGCGAAAGCTCCGGATCGCCCTTGTCCGCCTCGGTGTCGAAGAGGTGGGCGGGATAGCCCAGCGTGGCAAGCGTTTCGATCAGCGGAGGAACCGTGCCGGCGCGCCATTTCACCGCCACGCGACGGGTGGAAAGATTGACGCGCGCCTGCTCCACGCCCGGCAGCCGTGCCAGCCCGCCCTCCACGGCGCGGATGCAGGCGCCGCAATGCATGTTCGGCACCGCCAGGTCGGTCTGCATCAGCCCCCCGCCCAGCTCCCGGCTGGAGAGCAGCACTTCCTCGCGCGAGGGCGCGCCCCCGAGCTCGGCGGCCAGCTCCGCGCCGGGCGCGCAGCAGCTCATCCGATCGCCCTGTAGCTGTGCCAGGTGGCGTGGCCGAGCAGCGGGAAGGCCACGATCAGCCCGACAAGGCCGGTCGCCACGCTGAGCAGGAACAGCACCAGCACGATCAGCCCCCAGGCAAGCATCACCGGCTTGTTGTTCCACACCAGCGAGATGCTGGTGCCCATGGCGGTGAAGGCGTCGGTGCGCTGGTCGAGCAGCATGGGAACCGAGAAGGTGCTGATGGCGAAGGAAAACGCCGCGAACAGCCCGCCCACCACCGAACCGACCAGCAGCATGGCCCAGCCCGTCGGCGTGGTGAACAGCATGTCGGCGATGTGGTCCAGGCCGGGAAACGGCCGCAGCCCGAAGAACAGCGCGTAGATGATGACCGCCGCCCGCATCCACAAAAGCATCAGAAGGCACAGGATGGCGCCGGTGAACAGCACCTGTCCGCCCGAGCGGGCGTCGACCAGCAGCATGTCGGCAAGCCGCACCGGCTCGCCCTGCTCGATGGCGCGGCTCTTCTGATAGAGGCCGATGGCGATCAGCGGTCCCACCACCATGAAGCCTGCCAGCGCCGGAAACAGGATGTAGTCGAGCTTGAAGGCGAACAGGCTCCACACGATGGCGAGCGAGACGGCAAAGACGGCGATGCCGTAGGCGAGGCTCGGCCCGGGACGGATGCACAGGTCGCGCCAGCCCGCGCGGAGCCAGCCGAAGGCGGCGCTTGCGGGCAGGTTGCGGCGGCGGCGCGCCGCCTGCGGCACGATCGCGTCCGGAGCGGAGTTGGCTGTGCTCATCATGGGCTTCTCCTCCCTCAGCAGGCCGAGCCGGCGGCGCGGAAGCCGCCGCCCGGGCCGTTCTGGTCGACTGCCTTCGCATGCGGCACGCAGTCGGGCTGCGAGGTGAAGGCGACATAGACCAGATGCGTATTTGCGCCGACGAACAACAGCGTGCCCACAGCGACTATCGCCAGCGAGAGCAGCCGCCAGTTGGTGCGCCGGGCGTGAGCCGTCGTCGTCATTTCTGCGCCTCCGGCAAGGTATGCACGTAGAGCGTCAGCAGCTTGACGGTCAGCGGCGACAGCCGTGCGTCCCAATTGGGCATGTGGCCCTGCCGGCCGGAATAGACCGTGGTGTAGACGGCCTGCCGGCTGCCGCCGTAGATCCAGTTGGCGTCGGTCAGGTCCGGCGCGCCGACGTCATGGCTGCCCTTGGCGTCGGCACCGTGACAGGCCGAGCAATTGGCGTCGAACACCTCCCCGCCCGCCGCGATGCGGTCGGCATCGCCCGGCGCGGGCGCGGCGCCCGACAGCGAGCGCACATAGGCCACGACATTCACGATCTGGTCCTGCTGGAGCACGCCGTCGCGTCCGAAGGCCGGCATCTGCGAGACGCGGGTATCGTCGTTGGTGGAATTGATGCCGACGCGGATCGTCTCCTCGATGGCTTCCGGCTCGCCGCCCCACAGCCACGACTTGGCGGCAAGGTTCGGGAAGCCGGGCCCGCCGGTCGCCTCGATGCCGTGGCAGGCGCCGCAATTGTCCTGGAACAGCGTGCGGCCGGTTTCCTTGACCGGCTTCATCAGTTGCGGATCGGCCTCGATGCCGGCGTAGTCCATCTGCTCCACCTTGGCGGTCCAGACGGAGCGTTCGGCATCCGCCGCCGCCACCTGCTCGGTCACGACGTTGCGCTGGTCGAAGCCGAGCAGGCCCCTGGTATAGGTCCAGCCGAGCGGCCATGTCGGGTAGAGCACCCAGCAGATGACCGCGAACAGCACTGTCGCCGCGAGGAACAGGAAGACGACGATGGGGATCGGCGTTTCCAGCTCCTCGATGCCGTTCCATTCGTGTCCCGTGGTCGTGCGCCCGGTGACGGGATCGTGTTTGCCCAGCTCCACAGCCCTAGCTCCGCGGCTTGTCGTCTTTGTCGAGAATGCTCTTCTTGGCCCGGTCGAACCGTTTGCGGTTGGAAGGCCAGAATGCATAGATCACCACCCCGATGGCGAAGGCGACCAGGTAGAACAGCCCCCAGCTCTTGGAGAGCGCGACGAGCGTGTCGTGGCCGACCTCCATCGCCTCAATCCTCCGCTGCCGAGGCCGCCGCCTGCCTGTAGGGCGCCTCCGTCAGGCGGCCGAGGATCTGGAGATAGGCCACCAGCGCGTCCATCTCGGTCAGCCGCGCCGGGTCGCCGTCGAAGGTGCGCACATGGGTGGCCTCGCCGTAGCGCTCCGTCACGCCGGAGGCCGCCTCGCCGTCGGGCGTGGCCTGGCCGTAGGCGTCCTTGACGGCGCTGTCGATCATGTCCTGCGTGTAGGGCACGCCGACCGTGCGCTGGGCCGCGAGCTTCTCGCCGAGATCGTCGGTGCGCAGGTCGTTGCGGATCAGCCAGCCATATTTCGGCATCACCGATTGCGGCACCACGTCGCGCGGGTTGATGAGGTGCGCCACATGCCAGGCATCGGAATATTTCTGGCCGAGGCGGGCAAGATCCGGTCCCGTGCGCTTGGAGCCCCACAGCATCGGGTGGTCGTATTTGGATTCCACCGCCAGCGAATAGGGCCCGTAGCGCTCCACCTCGTCGCGCAGGGTGCGGATCATCTGGCTGTGGCAGGCATAGCAGCCCTCGCGGATGTAGATGTCGCGCCCCGCCAGCTCCAGCGGCGTGTAGACACGCATGTCCGGCGCCTCCTCCACCGTCTCGTGGATGGTGAACAGCGGCGCGATCTCGACGAAGCCGCCGATCGAGGCCACCAGCACGATGGCCAGCACGAAGCCGATGGTGTTGCGCTCGATCTTGCGGTGGAAGAACTCGGCCATCTCTTATTCTCCCGCCTGTACGGCGCCCCGGGTGCCGAGCGCGGGCACGTCCGCGCCCGCCTGCTGCGCCGCCCTGCCCTGGCGGATGGTCATGACGACATTGTAGGTTCCGACGATCGCGCCGAGCAGGAACAGCAGCCCGCCGAAGGCACGCGCGATGTAGTAGGGATGCATGGCTTCCACGGAATCGAGGAAGGAATAGGCCAGCGTGCCGCTGTCGTTATAGGTGCGCCACATCAGGCCCTGGATGATGCCCGAGTTCCACATCGCGAAGACGTAGACGATGCAGCCGGTTAGGGCGAGCCAGAAGTGGGCCTCGACCAGCTTGGGCGAATACATGGCCTCGCGCTTCCACATCCACGGCACCAGCGCGTAGATCGAGCCGAAGGTTATCATCGCCACCCAGCCCAGCGCGCCGGCATGGACATGGCCCACGGTCCAGTCGGTGTAGTGCGACAGCGAGTTGACCGGGCGGATGGCCATGAACGAGCCTTCGAAGGTGGACAGGCCGTAGAACACCGCCGCCACCATCATGAAGCGCAGCGTGGCGTCGTCGCGGACCCTGTGCCAGGCGCCGTTGAGCGTCGCCAGCGCATTGCCGGCCGAAGCCCAGGACGGCACCAGCAGCACGACGGAGAAGGTCATGCCCAGCGTCTGCACCCATTGCGGCAGCGCCGTGTAGTGCAGGTGGTGCGAGCCCGCCCACATGTAGAGGAAGGTGATGCCCCAGAAGCTGATGATGGACAGCCGGTAGGAGAAGATCGGCCGCTCCGCGCGCTTGGGCATGTAATAATACATCATGCCGAGGAAGCCGGCGGTCAGGAAGAAGGCGACGGCGTTGTGGCCGTACCACCATTGCGTCATCGCGTCCTGCACGCCGGAGAACAGCGAATAGCTCTTGGCCGAGCCCCAGGAGATCGGCACCGCCAGGTTGTTGATGATGTGGAGCACCGCCACCACCAGGATGAAGGCCATGTAGTACCAGTTGGCCACGTAGATGTGCGGTTCCTTGCGCCGCGCCAGCGTGCGGATATAGATCGCGAAATAGACCACCCACACGATCACCAGCCAGATGTCGGCGTACCATTCGGGCTCGGCATATTCCTTGGACTGGGTGATGCCCATGAAGTAGCCCGTCACCGCCAGGATGCAGAACAGATTGTAGCCGAGCAGCACGAACCAGGGACTGAACTGGTCGGGCAGGCGCGCACGCGACGTGCGCTGCAGAACATGCAGCGAGGTGGTGATGAGCGCGTTGCCGCCGAAGCCGAATATGATGCCGGTGGTGTGCACCGGGCGGATGCGGCCGAAGCTCGCCCAGGCGGCGTCGAATGTCAGGTCGGGCCAGGCCAGCAGCGCCGCCACCCACACGCCGAAGGCCATGCCGAAGACGGCCCAGGCCATGGTCAGCACGATGCCGAAGCGGATGGGGTCGTCGTAGTAGTGCGACAGACGCGCCTCGTCGGGCTCGGGCGCGTAGTAGCCGGCCATGACCACGAAGGCCAGGCCGACGCTGTAGATGAGCACGATGAAGCCGTGCACGCCCAGCGGGTCGCCGCGTCCGCCCGCCGCCATGGCAAGCCCCACCACGGCGAGCACCAGAAGCGTGACCAGAGCCCATTGCCGTTCGGTGACCGTCAGTCCTGAAACCATCACGCCCTCGCAGCTTTTCGTCCCGCCCCCTGGCTGCCGGCTGCATCGCGATGTCGGGACCTGACATCGGCGCCGGTCCTTCGCGAAGGATAGCCGCGAGGGCATGCTTGTCCAGAGCCGGTTTCCTGAAAGGCTCTTTTCGGCTTGCATCGGGCAAATAACATTGTGGAAAAATTCACCCAACCAGCAACAATGTCGCAGATCGCTTTATCGGGTGCGGCAAAAAGTCAAGTATAGCTTCTTTTTTCTCTTAATTATGCGCGCAGAAAACCCCCGCGGCCAAGTGGCCGCGGCGGCTCAAATCTTTTTGAAGCGGATTCGCCTGCCGGTTATTTACCGAGCCAGACCGTGCCGCTCCTGTTGGTTACCGGCACGCCCACGGCGTTGCCGTATTCGGTCCACGAGCCGTCATAGTTGCGCACCTCGTATCCGAGCAGCCGCTTCAGCGCGAACCAGGAATGGCTGGAGCGCTCGCCGATGCGGCAATAGGTGATGACCGGCCGGGACCCGTCCACGCCCTTGTCGGCATAGATCCTGCGGATCTCGTCCAGCGGCTTGTAGGTGCCGTCCTCGTTGACGATGGTGGCCCATGGAACGTTCTCGGCGCCGGGAATGTGGCCGGCGCGGATCGACAGTTCCTTCACGCCCTCGGGTGCGAAGATCTTGCCGAGATATTCGTCGGGCGAGCGGATATCGATCAGCTTGCCGTCGATGCGGCCCTCCACCACGTCGAGCACGTTGGTGAGCCGCGCGCGCAGGCTGTTGTCGCGTTCCGGCAGCTCGATCGAGGAGGCGTTGAAGGAAGGTATCTTGTCGGTCAGCGGCAGCCCGCGCGCTTCCCACAGCTTCCTGCCGCCGTCGAGCAGCTTCACCCGCTCGCCGAAGCCGTAGACGTCGAGCACCCATGCGCCCCAGGCGGCGAACCAGTTGTTGTTGTCGCCATAGATGACGACGGTGGTGTCGGTCTCCACGCCCGCCTTGCGGAGCTGCGCCTCGAGCTTCTCGCGCGAGGCGATGTCGCGGTTGATGGTATCGACGAGGTCGACATGCCAGTCGAGGTTGACGGCGCCGGGAATGTGGCCCTTCCCGTAGACGCCGGGATCGACGCTGACCTCGAACACCCGCACCTTAGGGTTTTCCAGATTGTCCTTGAGCCAGTCGGCGGTGACGAGCGAATGCGACACGTTGTCGGTCATGACTTCTTCCTCTCTTCCTGAAACCCCGAAGGGGCATTGCCTGCCGCGCGTGCCATCCCCGCGCCCGATCCCCGCTCAATCATTGAAGTGCCTGCCTTCCCTGACCTCTGCGGCATGGCCGGCGCGGATGACGAAATCGCCGAAATGCTCGCCGGGGCGCCGGCTTGCCGCATAGTCGGCGATCACCCCGGCCAGATGGTCGAGGATCGCGGCCTCGCCGGCATTCTCCAGCACCATCTTGTTGAGGCGCTCGCCGTGGAAGCCGCCGCCCAGATAGAGGTTGTACTTGCCGGGCGCGCGGCCGGTCAGCGCGATCTCGGCGAGGTAGGGACGCGCGCAGCCGTTGGGGCAGCCGGTCATGCGGATGGTGATCGGCTCGTCCTCCAACCCGTGGCCTTCGAGGATCGCCTCGATCTTCGTCACCAGGTCGGGCAGGTAGCGCTCGCTCTCGGCCATGGCCAGGCCGCAGGTGGGCAGCGCCACGCAGGCCATGGAGTTCAGCCGCAGCCCGCTGATCCTGTCCGCCAGGCCGATGCCGTGCTCGCGCATCAGCGTCTCGATAGCCGGCTTTGCGGCCTCCGCCACATCGGAGACGATGAGGTTCTGGTTCGGTGTGACGCGGAACGTGCCTTCGTGCACCTGCGCGATCGCGCGCAACCCGTCCATAAGGGCGCGGCCCGGAAAATTGCCGACGCGGCCGTTCTGGATGAACAGCGTGCAGTGCCAGCGCCCGTCGTCGCCCTGCGTCCAGCCGGCCGGGTCGCCATTGCCGGTGAAGGTGAAGGGCCGGGCCGGCGCCAGGGCGAAGCCCAGGCGGGCCTCGACCTCGCCCTTGACCCAGTCGAGCCCCTTGTCGTCGATCGTGTATTTGAAGCGGGCGCGCGAACGGTCGAGCCGGTCGCCATAGTCGCGCTGCACGCCCATGACGGCATCGACCGTCTCCTGCAGGTGTTCCACCTCGACGAAGCCGATGACGTCAGCAAGCCGCGGATAGGTCTTCGGCGCCTGGTCGGTGCGGCCCATGCCGCCGCCGATGGCGACGTTGAAGCCCCGCAGACGGCCATCCTCCACGATGGCGATGAAGCCGAGATCCTGGGAATAGACGTCGATGTCGTTGGAAGGCGGAACGACGA
>DAOKZN010000107.1:0-7520 GCA_035325625.1 Mesorhizobium sp.
CGCGGCGGGCAAGCTCGATGCCGTCCATCTCGGGCATGACGATGTCGGTCAGAAGCAGCGAGAACGGCTCCTCGCGCAGGCGCTCGTAGGCGCTGGCGCCATTGTCGAAGTCGCTTACCTGGTAGCCGGCGCGTTCAAGCGCCTTGACCAGGAAGCGGCGCATGTCGTCGTCGTCTTCCGCCAGAAGAATGCGTGCCATGTTTTCCCGTCCGAACAAGCCCTCCGGGGCCGTTCCTGCAGCCCCGTTAACCATCCATCTATATGAAAGGCCGAGGGTAAACATCAAGTGAACGAAGAGGGCCGGCCGCGCCTGCGTTCAGCGGGCGTACAGCGCCGAAATGCTGGACATGCGGCGGCCGCAATGGCAGGCTCCGGCCATGGATCAGTGCTTTTCGGTGCATGCAAGTTGACGACGGCAGCCAGCGATTTCGGGCTCGTTGCGCCCTTCGAGATCAGGTCCTGCGCCGAGCAGCGCGTTCCCTTCGTGTTCAACTCGCCGCATAGCGGCCGCCACTATCCCGAGCGCTTCCTGGCGATGACCAGGCTGGACGCCTATGCCATCCGCAGGTCCGAGGACTGCTATGTGGACGAGCTTTTCGGGGCGGCGGTGGCGCTGGGGGCGCCGATGCTGGCGGCCAACTTCCCGCGCGCCTATCTGGACGTGAACC
The DNA here is from genome assembly GCA_035325625.1 of Mesorhizobium sp. Taxonomy (GTDB): domain Bacteria; phylum Pseudomonadota; class Alphaproteobacteria; order Rhizobiales; family Rhizobiaceae; genus Mesorhizobium. Next base: position 669 of record DAOKZN010000107.1, read on the forward strand.
GCGAGCCGTGGGAACTGGACCCGCGCATGTTCCGCGAGCCGGTGCCGCCCTACTGCAACATCCGCTCGGCGCGCGTGGCCGGCGGGCTGGGCACCGTGCCCAGGCTGGTGGGGGAGGGGCTGGACATCTATGCCGATCGCCTGCCGCTCGCCGAGGCGCTGTCGCGCATCGAAAGCATCTACAAGCCCTATCACGAGGCGCTGAAGCGGCTGCTGACGAGAACCCACGCCGCCTTCGGCTTCGCCGTGCTGATCGACTGCCATTCCATGCCCGCCAGCATCCGGGTGGGCGATGCCGGCCTGCGGCCGGACTTCATCATCGGCGACCGATTCGGCACCTCGGCCACGCCGGCGCTGACGCAGACGGCAATCGCGCTGCTCTCGGGCATGGGCTACAGGGTCGCCCACAACAAGCCCTATGCCGGCGGCTTCATCACCGAGCATTACGGCCGGCCGGCCCGCCACCTGCATGCGCTGCAGATCGAGGTCAACCGCGGGCTCTACATGGACGAGCGCACCCTGTGCAAGACGGCCGGCTTCGACGCGCTGGCAGACGACATGGCCCGCTTCGCCGCCGACCTGATGGCGATGCCCGACCATTGCTTCCTCGACCTGCCGCTGGCCGCGGAGTAGATTTCACCCTCGTCATTTGCCGCAAAGGGCCGGCATCAGCGGGCTGCGCGCCGGCGATGGCGTTTGCACCGCGCATTTGCTATTGAGCGGCGGGCGCCCGCCCGCGCAGAGGACTTCGGGAGACGGAAACCTTGGACATTTCAGTGGATTTCATGCGGCGGATCGCACAGGCCGCAGCCGCGGAAACGCTGCCGCGCTTCCGCGCCGAGGGCGCCGTGACCAACAAGATACCGGGCGACTTCGACCCCGTGACCGAAGCGGACCGGGAATCGGAGCGTGCGATCCGGGCGCTGATCGGCGCCGAATTTCCCGGCCACGGCATTCTGGGCGAGGAATATGGCAGCGAGAACCTGTCCAGCAGCCATGTCTGGGTGATCGACCCGATCGACGGCACGCGCGCCTTCATCTCCGGCGTGCCCACCTGGGGCACCCTGGTGGGGCTGACCGTGGACGGAGACGCGGTCGCCGGCATGATGTCGCAGCCCTTCACCGGCGAACTGTTCTACGCCAACGCCTCCGGCGCGCATTACGAGGGGCCGGGAGGCCCGAGGCAGCTGCGCACCCGCGCCACCACTCGGCTCGATGAGGCGACGCTGTTCACCACTACGCCCGCCCTGTTCAAGGGGGACGCGCGCGGCCTCTACGACCGGTTCGAGACGAGGTTCAGGCTCGCCCGCTACGGCGTCGATTGCTATGCCTTCGCCATGCTGGCGGCCGGCGGCATCGACGTGGTCGTCGATCCCGACCTCAAGCCCTACGACATCGTGGCGCTCATCCCGATCATCGAGAAGGCCGGCGGGGTCATCACCACCTTCACGGGCGGGGCGCCGGAGAACGGCGGCGACATCGTGGCGGCGGCCACGCCGGAACTGCACGAGGCGGCCATGGAGGCGCTGCGGCGGTAGGCTGCGACGCCTCATTCCTCCTGCGGCGAGGCAGGCGCAGCCGGCGCGGAGCTCGCTTCGACCATGCCGTCGCCGGTACCGGGCACGAAGGCGTCGAAAGCTGCCAGAAGCTGCTCGCGGTAGAGGTCGGCTTCCTGAAGCAGTTCGTGCCGGGCGCCGTCTATGGTCAGCAGCGAGGCCAGCCGCAACCGCCGCGCATAGGCCTCGACCGCGCGCGTCGACACGACCTTGTCGGCGCCGGCCGCGACGATCAGCGTCGGCACGAGGTTGCGGGCCAGGAAATCGGGGGTGCTGACGGTCTCGGCGGCGACCGCGGCGGCCCGCAGCCAGCGCACGGTGGGACCGCCCACGCCGAGTTCGGGCCGCTCCTCGTAGATCAGGGCGTTGCGCCGGTAGCGCACGGGGTCGCTGGTCAGCGTGTTGCCGTCGAACGGGAGTGGCCGCTTCGGCGGCCCCCAGGCCGCATAGAGGCGGCCGAGGCCGAGCAGGGTCAGCAGCAGGGTGATGCGGCGCACGGCGCGCATCGAGGGGCGCTGGCCGGGCAGCGCCAGGAAGGGCGCCAGCAGCACCATGCGCCGCACCCGGTTGGCCAGCGTCGGCGTCGCCAGAAGCGCCACCGTGGCGCCGGTGGAATGGGCGAGCACGTAATAGGGGCCACGGCAGTCGGGCAGCACGACTTCCTCGAAGAACCGCCCGAGGTCCTCCACATAGTCGCCGAAGCGTTTCACATAGCCGCGCTCGCGATTGCGCAGCAGGCGGTCCGAGCCGCCCTGGCCGCGCCAGTCCATCACGGCGCTGCCGAAGCCGCGCTGCTGGAGGTCGCGCACCGTCTCGAAATATTTCTCGATGCACTCGTTACGGCCAGTCAGGATGACGACGGTGCCCTTGAGCGGGCGGGCCGTGGCGGCAAAGCGGGCAAAGCGGATTCTCTTGCCGTCGCGGGCATTGAAATGGCCGCCGACGGCCTGCTCGGGGACGGGATTTCCAGGCGTTTCTTGAAGGACGTCCGTCATTCGGCGCTTCGGCTCGCTCTCGCGCCTTTGGGACCGGCGCCGGCAAGGTGATAGAAGCAAAACGGGCAAAAGCAAAGCCGCCGCCATCGGCGAGGTGTTCGAGACGAGCGGGGCCGGAAGTCGCATATGCGCACTTCCGGCCCCTGTCGATCCGGGAGGAAGGGACGTTACACCCGGCTCGGCCTTGTCGCGGCCCCTGTTCGGCACCGCCAGAACACTGTCGAGAATGCTTGTAGCCCACGCGGCCTGAACGGGAGCCGAAGGTGCGGTTCATCTGCCGTTCAGGAAAGCTTGCGCGGGGAAAGGAAGGGCGGGCTTGAAACCCTTCGGCCGGCCACCCAAATGTCCTTTGCGGTCGCCGATCAAGGGGCCGCTGGCCCGTTCAGGACGCCCTCAGGGTCTTGCCGGGGTCAAACGCAAACTTGTTGCTCGACAGGAGAACACCACATGCGTCACGTCGATTTTTCCCCCCTTTATCGTTCCACCGTCGGCTTCGACCGGCTTTTCACCATGCTGGATTCGCTGGGTCAGCCTGACGGCAGCCAGACCTATCCGCCCTACAACATCGAGCGCACCGGCGAAGATTCGTACCGCATCTCCATGGCGGTGGCCGGCTTCTCGGATGAGGAGATTTCGATCGAGGCCCATCGCAACGTGCTGACCGTCAAGGGCGAGCGCAGGGAAGAGGGCACCGGCGAAGGCTCCGAGCTGCTTTACCGCGGCATCGCCTCGCGCGCCTTCGAGCGCCGCTTCCAGCTTGCCGACCACGTGGACGTGGTGGGCGCCGTGCTGAAGAACGGCCTGCTGCATATCGACCTCAAGCGCAACATCCCCGAGGAACTGAAGCCGCGCAAGATCGAGATCACCGCGGCGCCGGCCAAGGCCAAGCAGATCGAGGGCAAGGCCGCGCACTGACGTCCCGACCGGCATCGGACCTTTGCCGGGAGCGGGTTCCGCTTTCAGGCCCGATGCCCCCGACACGATCCCGTCTCCTCCCGAGACGAAGGCGGCGCCCTTGAGGCGCCGCCTTTTCTATTTGCCGATTTCTATTTGCCGATCATGGCGCCGAAGCGGTCCACCTCCTCGGCGGTCGTGGCGAAGCTGGTGACGAAGCGGTAGAGCCCTTCGTCCTTGCCGACATGGCTGTCGAAGCCGTGCGGCTCGTGCCAGTCGTAGAAGACGGCGCCGGCGGCCTGGAGGCGCTCGGCCTCGGCCTTGCGCATGACGGCGAAGAGCTCGTTGGCCTGCGGCAGCCAGGCAAGCCGGGCCGCCGCCGAATCCTCGATCGCCGCCGCCAGCCGCGCCGCCATGGCATTGGCGTGGCGGGCGGTTTCCAGCCACAGCCCGTCGCGGAAATAGGCGTCGAACTGCGCGGCGACGAAGCGCGACTTGGAGAAGAGCTGGGCCGCGCGCTTGCGCAGGAAGCCCATCTCGCGCGCCTTGGCGGGATCGAACAGCACCACCGCCTCCGCGCACCAGCAGCCGTTCTTGGTGCCGCCGAAGGAAAGCAGGTCGACGCCCTGCTTCCAGGTCATCTCGGCCGGCGTGGTTTCCAGCGCCACCAGGGCGTTGGCGAAGCGCGCTCCGTCCATGTGGAGCGGCAGGCCGCGGCGCTTCGCGATCCCCGCAATGCGGGCGATGTCGTCGAGGCCGTAGACGGTGCCGGCTTCGGTCGATTGCGTGATGGAGACCGCCATCGGCCTGCCGGCATGGACGGATTCAGGGACGAAGCGGCCCAGCGCGCGTTCCAGGTTCTTCGGGTCGATCCTGCCCAGAGCCCCGTCGACGGCATGGAGGCGCGCGCCGCCGGTGAAATATTCGGGGGCGCCGCACTCGTCCTCGATGACATGCGCCTCGCGATGGCTGAAGACGATGCCGCCCGGCTTGTTGCAGGCCGCCAGCGAAAGCGAGTTGGCCGCCGTTCCCGTGGCGACGAAGAACACGGCCACCTCGCGTTCGAATATTTCGCTGAACCGCCGGTAGACCGCCTTGTCCAGTTCCCCTTCGCCATAGGCCGTGCTGAAGCCGTGCGCATTGGCCGAGAGACCGGCCGCGATGGCGGGGTGGGCGCCGGCCCAGTTGTCGGAGGCGAAGAACATGCGTTTTTCCAATGTTGCGATGCAGGCGGACCATGGCCGCTTTCGGGCCGTCACCGCAAGGGCAGGGCGGCAAAATCGTAGAAGCCAGCACAAGGCACGTCGGGACCCAAAACCGCGATTTTGCCTGAAAGTTGCGATGGTTGGCTGCTCATGGAAATTTTATATCGCGGCCGTGTCAGAAAATTTTCAAATCGGTCTTGTGCGCGATTTTAAATTCTGCCATTAATTAGGACAGCAATGCTGTCTCATTTATAGATGTGATGCGAGGCGGATCGGCGTATCATGCGCCGCATGGCCGCCTGCCTCCATGGGCGCGGACGCGTCGGGCCATCGCCTGCCGCGGGTCGCGCGCGGCGCGACGCCGGATCTTATGCGGGACGCAGCGCAGGATTTGAGGGAGCGGAATTTGAGGGGGAGGCCCCGGGTTCTCCCTCACGAAGGCGCCGCAGGCGCACGATGGAGAACAGGACGATGAGGCAAGCGACGCCATCTGTGACGACCGATTCCGTGCCGGCCGCGCAGACCAAAGCGGCCGCTGCCCGCCATGGGCCGCGAGGGGAAGGCGGACTGCCTTCCGCGCAGGGCCTCTACGACCCCAGGAACGAGCACGACGCGTGCGGCGTCGGCTTCATCGCCAACATGAAGGGCGCCAGGTCTCACCAGATCGTCGAGGACGGGCTCTTCGTGCTGGAGAACCTGACCCATCGCGGCGCCGTCGGCGCCGACCCGCTGATGGGCGACGGCGCGGGCGTGCTGGTGCAGCTGCCCGACCGCTTCTTCCGCGAGGAAATGGCGGCGCTGGGCGTCGAGCTGCCGCAGCCCGGCCACTACGCGGTGGGCCACTGGTTCATGCCGCAGGATGCCGCCCAGCGCGCGCATATCGAGACCGTAATCCGCGAATCGGCGCAGTCGGAGGGCATTCCGGTGCTCGGCTTCCGCGACGTGCCGGTCGACAACGCGTCCCTGTCCAAGGCTCCCGACATCGCCGCGTCCGAGCCGTTCCACCGGCAGGCCTTCTTCGGCCGGCCGGCCGAGATCGGCGATGACGACGACTACGAGCGCAGGCTCTACATCCTGCGCAAGGTCATCTCGGGCCGCATCTATGCCGAGAACGACGATCGCGACATCGGCGCCTATTGCGTGTCGATGTCGGCGCGCACCATCGTCTACAAGGGCATGTTCCTGGCCTATCAGGTCGGCGCCTACTACAAGGACCTCAAGGACCCGCGCTTCGAGACGGCGCTGATCCTGGTGCACCAGCGCTTTTCCACCAACACCTTCCCGTCGTGGAAGCTGGCGCATCCCTACCGCATGGTGGCGCACAACGGCGAGATCAACACGCTGCGCGGCAACGTCAACTGGATGGCGGCGCGCCAGGCGTCGGTCGATTCGGAGCTGTTCGGCAACGACATCTCCAAGCTGTGGCCGATCTCCTACGAGGGCCAGTCGGACACGGCCTGCTTCGACAACGCGCTCGAATTCCTGACGCAGGGCGGCTATTCGCTGGCGCATGCCATGATGATGCTGATCCCGGAGGCGTGGGCCGGCAACAGGCTGATGGACGACGAGCGCCGCGCCTTCTACGAATATCACGCGGCGCTGATGGAGCCGTGGGACGGCCCGGCGGCGGTGGCCTTCACCGACGGCCGCCAGATCGGCGCCACGCTGGACCGCAACGGGCTGCGCCCCGCGCGCTACATCGTCACCGACGACGACCGCGTGATCCTGGCCTCGGAGGCCGGCGTGCTGCCGGTGCCGGAAGACAGGATCGTGCAGAAGTGGCGCCTGCAGCCCGGCAAGATGCTCTTGATCGACCTGGAGAAGGGCCGCATCGTCTCCGACGAGGAGATCAAGTCGGAGATCGCCCGGCGGCACCCCTACAAGAAGTGGCTGGCCAACACCCAGCTCATCCTGGAGGAGCTGAAGCCGGTGGAGCCGCGCGCCCTGCGCCGCGACGTGTCGCTGCTCGACCGCCAGCAGGCCTTCGGCTACACGCAGGAGGACCTGAAGCTCCTGATGGCGCCGATGGCCGTCACCGGCCAGGAGGCGGTGGGCTCCATGGGCACCGACACGCCGATCTCGGCGATGTCCGACAAGACCCGCCTGCTCTACACCTATTTCAAGCAGAACTTCGCGCAGGTGACGAACCCGCCCATCGACCCGATCCGCGAGGAGCTGGTGATGAGCCTGGTCTCCTTCATCG
>DAOKZN010000108.1:0-7499 GCA_035325625.1 Mesorhizobium sp.
TCTACTCCGCCGCGGCTCTTGCCGCAGCCCTGGCCGCCGCATGCTGGCGCACCGCGTCGCCGAAGGCGCGGAAGATCTTCTGCGAGGCGCTGTCGGACTTCACCCAATATTCCGGGTGCCACTGCACGCCCACGGCGAAGGCGCGCGGGCCCTTGACCGACACGGCCTCCACCGTGCCGTCCTCGGCCACCGCCTCCACCTGCAGCTTGTCCCCCAGCCGCTCCACCGCCTGGCGGTGCACGGAATTGACCTGGATGTCGCCGGCGCCGAACACGCCCGCCAGGCAGCTTCCGGGCTTGATCGACACGCTCTGGCGGATGGCGAAGCGCTCGTCCTGGTCGTCGCTGACCGGCGCGCGATGGTCGAGCGAGCCGTCGCGCTCCTGGATCTCGGTGGCCAGCGAGCCGCCCAGCGCCACGTTCAGCTCCTGGATGCCGCGGCAGATGGCCAGAAGCGGCACGCCGCGCTCGATCGCCTTGCGGATCAGCGGCAGCGTGGTGGCGTCGCGGTCTTCGTCGTAGGGGCCGTTGGCCTCGCCGGCCTCGCCGCCGTAGAGCCCCGGATGCACGTTGGACTTCGAGCCGGTCAGCATCACCCCGTCCACCGCCGAAAGCAGCGTGTCGAGGTCGAGCCGGTCGCCGAACGAAGGCACCAGCACCGGCAGCACCCCGGCGCCCGAAATCGCCGCCTCCAGATATTGCCGGGGCGCCGCGTGCCACGTGTAGTTCTCGAACTGGCGGACATCGGTGGAGACGGCGACGAGCGGCTGGTTCATTTCTTGCGGGTTCCGAAGGTGGTGCCAAGAGGGTGCGTTCGCCGACAACATAAGCGATGGGCGGGCGCTTTTCCATGGCGTGCATCGGGGGCGTGCATCGGGGCCGCGCGCCGCTGCCGCGCCCCGCATTAGACAATAGTTGCAGCCGCGCCATCGGCGCCGCGTTTTTGCCGGGAAGGCGTTTGCCATAATCGCCCACGGCGCTGGACTCGATGTCTTCGCCGTGTATTGTCGTGCTCGCAGCAGTGGGAAATCAAGCACTTCCACCGAGGGGGCCCGCTTCTGCCGATCTTGCTGTTGACACGAAAAGGGAGGAATTTCATGGATCGCCGTTCATTCATGAGAAAGGCCGGCGCGACCGGCGTGGGCGCGGCCGCGGCAGCCGCGACGCTTGCCGCGCCGGCGGTGGCGCAGAGCAACCCGAAGGTCACGTGGCGCCTGGCGTCGTCCTTCCCGAAGTCGCTCGACACCATCTATGGCGGCGCCGAGGTGCTGTCGAAGATGCTGTCGGAAGCCACAGACGGCAACTTCCAGATCCAGGTTTTCGCGGCCGGCGAAATCGTTCCCGGCCTGCAGGCGGCCGACGCCGCCAGCGCCGGCACGGTCGAGGCCGCCCATACGGTGGCCTATTATTACTGGGGCAAGGACCCGGCCTGGGCGCTGGGCGCCGACGTGCCATTCGCGCTCAACGCGCGCGGCCGCAACGCCTGGCAGTACCATGGCGGCGGCATCGACCTGTTCAACGAGTTCCTGGCCAAGCAGGGCCTGTTCGGCCTGCCGGGCGGCAACACCGGCACCCAGATGGGCGGCTGGTTCCGCAAGGAGATCAACACCGTCGCCGACCTCTCGGGCCTGAAGATGCGCATCGGCGGCTTCGCCGGCAAGGTGGTGGAGAAGCTGGGCGTGGTGCCGCAGCAACTCGCCGGCGGCGACATCTATCCGGCGCTGGAGAAGGGCACCATCGACGCCGCCGAATGGGTCGGCCCCTATGACGACGAGAAGCTCGGCTTCCAGAAGGTCGCGCCCTACTACTACTATCCCGGCTGGTGGGAAGGCGGCCCGACCGTCCACTTCATGTTCAACCAGGCCAAGTACGAGGAGCTGTTGCCGGCCTACAAGTCGCTGCTGCGCAGCGCCTGCCAGGCCACCGACGCCGACATGCTGCAGAAATACGACTTCCTCAACCCGAAGGCGGTCAAGTCTCTGGTGGCCAACGGCGCGCAGCTTCGCCCCTTCAGCCAGGAGATCCTGTCGGCCTGCTTCGACAAGGCCAACGAGGTCTATGCCGAGATGACGGCCTCCAACGCCGACTTCAAGAAGATCTGGGATTCGATCACCGCTTTCCGCAAGGACCACTATCTGTGGACGCAGGTGGCCGAGTACAATTTCGACACCTTCATGATGATCCAGCAGCGCGCCGGCAAGCTGTAGAGGCGCCTGTTTTCCAAAGCGGGTTTTCAAAGAGCCCAGGTTTCAACAGCAAAGCCCCGGAGCGGAGTTCCGGGGCTTTTTTTTGATGCTCGAAGGCTGCGCGCGAGGCGCAGCCGCCCTCGCTATCGCCTCAATTGAAGCTCGGCGGCTGCGACAGGTCCGGCATGGCCGGCTGTGCCGGGGCCGGTTGTGCCGGCGCGGCGGGCCCGCTTCCTCCCGGCGCGGGCGCCGGCGGCGGAGCGCCCAGCGGCGGCAGGCCGAGGCCGCCTCCGCCCAGGCCCGGCAGTTCCGGCACCTCGATCTTGACCGTGCCCGGGTCCACCACCTTGCCCTTGTAGTGCATGACCATGGCCGGGAAGGTGATGGTGAGCGCGATCATCAGGATCTGGATGGCCACGAAGGGCACCGCGCCCCAGTAGATCTGCCCCGTCGTCACCGGCGCGATCTTCTTGCCCGTTATCTTGTCGATATAGGGCACGCGTGCCGCCACCGAGCGCAGGTAGAACAGCGCGAAGCCGAAGGGCGGATGCATGAAGGAGGTCTGCATGTTGACGCCCAGCAGCACGCCGAACCAGATCAGGTCGATGCCGAGCTTCTCGGCGGCCGGCGCCAGCAGCGGCACGATGATGAAGGCCAGCTCGAAGAAGTCGAGGAAGAAGGCCAGGAAGAACACCAGCACGTTGACGACGATGAGGAAGCCGACCTCGCCGCCCGGCAGCGAGGTCAACAGGTGCTCCACCCACAGATGGCCGTTGACCCCGTAGAAGGTCAGCGAGAACACGCGCGAGCCGATCAGGATGAACAGCACGAAGGACGACAGCCGCGTGGTGGAGGCGAGCGCCTGCCTGATCAGGTCGAGGGAGAGCCGGCGCTTGGCCGCGGCCATGATGAGCGCGCCCACCGCGCCCATGGCGCCGCCCTCCGTCGGCGTAGCGATGCCGAGGAAGATGGTGCCCAGCACCAGGAACACCAGCGCCAGCGGCGGGATCAGCACGATCACCACCTGCTGCGCCAGGCGCGACATCAGGTTGACGTTGAGGCCCTTGTCGGCGATGGCCACGACATAGATGGCGATGACGCCGGCCGTTGCCGCCAGTATGTCGGCGTTGGTGCCGTGGGCCGGCGCGAGATAGAGATAGGCCGCGTAGCCGACGGCGGCGGCGAACAGCAGCGCCGCGACCAGCGACAGCACCCCGTGGCCGAGCGTGCGGGCCTCCGGCGGCAGCGCCGGCATCGACTTCGGCCGCACGATCGACATCAGCAATATGTAGGCCATGTAGAGGCCGGTGAGCACCAGGCCGGGGATCAGCGCGCCCTTGTACATGTCGCCGACCGAGCGGCCGAGCTGGTCGGCCAGCACGATCAGCACCAGCGAGGGCGGAATGATCTGCGCCAGCGTGCCCGAGGCGGTGATGACGCCGGAGGCGAGCCGCCGGTCGTAGCCGTAGCGCAGCATGATCGGCAGCGAGATCAGCCCCATGGCGATGACGGAAGCCGCCACCACGCCGGTGGTGGCGGCAAGCAGCGCGCCAACCAGGATGACGGCGTAGGCCAGCCCGCCGCGGATCGGCCCGAAGAGCTGGCCGATCGTGTCGAGCAGGTCCTCGGCCATGCCGGAGCGCTCCAGCACGATGCCCATGAAGGTGAAGAAGGGAATCGCCAGCAGCGTCTCGTTGGCCATGACGCCGCCGTAGAAGCGCTCGGGAAGCGCATAGAGCAGCGGCCAGGACAGGTTGATCGTGCCGTTCGACAGCGGCGCCAGTTCCACGCCGATGAAGAAGAACAGAAGGCCGTTGGCGGCGAGCGAGAAGGCGACGGGGTAGCCGATCAGCAGGAACACGATCAGCGAGACGAACATGATCGGCGCCATGTTCTGCGCGATGAGCTCGATCATGAACGGGCCTCGCCGGCCAGCGTCTTGGCTTCGATCTCGGCCTGCTCGTGCGAGGACACGAACGGGTTGGGATCGTCCATATGGCCGCGCATGACGGCGATCTTCTTGATGATCTCGGAAATGCCCTGCAGCGCCAGCAGGGTAAAGCCGGCCAGCAGCATGGCCTTGGCCGGCCAGATGATGAGCCCGCCGGCATTGGTGGACATCTCGCCGCTGCGCACCGAGCGGGCGACGTAGGGCACCAGATAGTAGACCATCAGCAGGCAGAACGGCATCAGGAAGAAGATGTGGCCGAGAAGGTCGATCCAGTGCTGCACGCGGCGCGACCACATGCCGTAGACGATGTCGATGCGGATGTGCTCGTTCTGCTTCAGCGTATAGGCGGCCGCCAGCAGGAAGGCGGCGCCGAACAGATACCATTGCAGCTCCAGCCAGGCGTTCGACGAGGTGTTGAACATCTTGCGGACGACCGCGTTGATGGAGCTGACCAGGATCGACGCCAGGATCAGCCAGGACACCCACTTGCCGACGAATTCGTTGAGGCGGTCGATGGCGCGGGAGAGAGCGAGCGGCCCTTCCATGCAAATCCTCCCTGAATGCGGCCGCGCCGTTCCCCCCGAATCCTTTTTGCGCGGCCTTTGGACCAAGCCTATGCAGCGCGTGGCTCACCGGTCAACAGAATTGGCGCGCGGGGCGCGGCGGCGCCCCGCCGGCACGCAGCGTCATGCGACGAAAGTCTGACGCTTTTCTACACCGGGTCTACACCGGGTCTACACCGGGTTGCGGGTGTCGCGCCCGGCGCCGGTCAGAACCAGCATCGCGGCCAGCAGGGCGAGCATCCAGGCATCGCGCCATTCGATGGCGAAATAGCCGGCCCACAGCGCCTCGCCCATTCCGAAGGCGAAGCCGCCCAGCGCCGCACGCGCCGGCGACAGGTAGCCGCCCACGGCGGTGACGAACAATATCTTCAGCCCGTAGACCAGCCCGGCGCCGAAGCCGATATTGCCGTAGTAGAGCGCGGCCAGCACGCCGGCCAGCGCGGCGCAGAGCGCCCCGCCCAGCACCGCGCCGCGGCAGACGGCGTCCGCGTCCACCCCGCACAGGGCCGCCGCGACCGGGTCGTCGCACACCGCGCGCCAGTTGCGGCCGAAGCGGGAACGGGCCAGCGCCCGGGCGCCGAGGGCGATCGCCGCCAGCACGACGGCGCAGTCGAGGATCTGGATCAGCGTCAGCGTGGCGCGGAAGCCGCCGCCCTGCGCGACCGCTATGGGCCGCGCCAGCATCGGCGGCAGCCACAGGTCGTGCGTGTCGGCGGCGATGCGGCCCGCTTCCGTCAGCACGATGAGCACGCCCAGCGTCGCGACCACGATGGCGTTGGGCGAGCGCGCCGCCAGCGGCGCGAACACGAAGCGCGAAAGCACGCGGCCGGCCAGCGCCGCATAGGCGAAGGCGGCGCAGATGCCGAGCGCCACCGCCGCCGGCAGGGTCAGCCACAGCGCCTGGTAGCCGAACACGGCGGCCAGGATCAGCGTCTGGCCGCTGAAGGCGAAGATCGCGCCATGCGCCAGGTTGGTGCGGTGCAGCGCGCCGTTGGTCAGCGCGTAGCCGAAGGCCAGCAGCGCATAGAGCGCCCCCGAATGCAGCCCGTTCAGCGCCTGTTGCAGGAAATAGAGCATGGGCCGGCCTTCGGCTTCCTGTCCGCATCCAGCCTGCTATGCCGAATCTAACTTGTCAAATCGCTTTTACCAGTTAGATTTCCGCCATGACGGTTTCCTGGACACCTCATCGCTTTTCCGGCGGCGTGCTGGCGCTGGACACGGCCAACACGGTGGTGCTGCGCGGCGATCCGCGCGGCTTCGACCGCTTCGCTGACCCGGCCGAGATCGCCCGCTTCGCCGAGGCAGCAAGCACGATGCGGGCCGCCGAGCTCAGCGGGCGCCGGCTGGCGGCTCCGGAGCCGGAAAGGATCGCCCCCGTGGTGCTGGAGATCCGCGAGGCGACCGACCGGCTGTTCCGCAACGCGGTCCCGGCCGGCGCTGTCGCCACCACCGACATGCCGCCTTTCCTGCGGGCCTGCGCGAAGGGGCTGGAAGGCGAGGACGAAAAGATCGGCGGGCCGGGAAAACCGTTCGGCGATCCGGCGGCGCCGATCGCCTTCGAGGCGGCGCTCGCGGTCTCGGCGCTGTCGCTGCTGGGCGAGGGGGGGCTGGGCGAGGGCGCGCTGGCCCGGCTGCGCATCTGCCCCAACTGCAACTGGCTGTTCCTCGACCGCAGCCGCAACGCAAGCCGCCTGTGGTGCGACATGGCCGTGTGCGGCAACCGGCGCAAGGCCAGCCGCCACTATCACCGCCGGCGCGTGGCCCTTGCGCATGGCGAGGCGGAAAGGGAGGTCGACGATGTCTAGCTTTACAGTCGTGCAGCCGATCGGGAAGCGTTCGGCACTCCTGCACACCCCTCTCTGGCCTGCCGGCCATCTCCCCCACAAGGGGGGAGAGTGGCAGCTTTGGTCTCGTCGCTTCAATTGCCACGTGGAAGATTGGCGAAAGCCGTGGCGACGGCTGTTCTCCCCCCTTGTGGGGGAGATGGCCGGCAGGCCAGAGAGCGGTCCAAAGGAACACATTCGTTCCCGGGCCGGCCGGCGCGGCGGGAATGCCGCATTGTTTTCGCGGGCGCTCGCGCTCGTCTTCATGCTGGCCGGCACGGCCGCGCTCGGCGCCTGCCGCGACTCGAGCAGGGACGCGCTGTTCGAGATTTCCGGCCGGCTCGTCGTGTTCAACTACCGCGAGGCGACGCTGACCTATCTGGTCACGCTCAACCCGCTGAAGCCGGTCGGCGAGGGCCAGAGCGCGGTGACCACCATGGACAACCCTGCCGGCGGCGCGCCTTTGGTGTTCGCCAAAAAGCTGTTTCCCGGCCAGGCCAAGGTGACGATCGAGAGCCCGCCGCTGGAATGCGTGGTCAAGGACCGGCCCTACAAGGTGTCGATCCGCATCGAGGGGCCGGACAAGGCCGTGCTGCAGGACATCGAGACCACCATGGTCTCCGCCCAGGACCAGAGCATGCTGCCGGACCGGCCGCTGGTCGTCGGCCCCGGCTACCAGCCCAACCCCGAACTGGCCGGCCGCCCCGACGGCAGGCTGCCGGGCGGCCGCGGCGTCGTCTGCCCGGCCACCGGCTGAGCCGGGGCGGGCCGGCCGAGGCGATTTCGTTTGACCTCCCCGCCCGGGGGAGGAAGGATGCGTCCGATTCCGAAGGTGGACGCCGCCTTTGCGTGGTGCCGGCAGAGGAAAGGTTCTCATGACGCTGCACGACGTCGCGCTCGACGACAAATTCGATCTGACCAGGGAGCGCGTCTTCCTGTCCGGCGCGCAGGCCGTGGTGCGCATGCTTTTGATGCAG
>DAOKZN010000109.1:0-7463 GCA_035325625.1 Mesorhizobium sp.
TCCAGCCCGAACTGCCGGCAATCGGCCAGCGCGTAGAAGGCGCCGCCATAGGCGATGTCGAAGCCGATCTCGCCGAAGCCAGGCAGGCCCACCGACTTGTCGCGGGCGAACAGGAAGGCCGGCACGCTCTCGAAGGAGACGGCGCCCGCCTTGCCGTCCTTCACCTCGACGGAAGCCGCCACCAGCCCGCAGGGCGCCTCGATGTTGACCGTCGTCACCGGCGCTTTCGCCGCCACCAGCCCCTGGTCCACGGCATAGCGGCCCAGCGCGACGACGGCATGGCCGCACATGGTGGAATAGCCCTCGTTGTGCATGAACAGCACGGCTAGGTCGGCGCCGGGAAGATCCGGTTCGACCAGCAGCGCGCCATACATGTCGTAGTGCCCGCGCGGCTCGAACATCAGCAGCTTGCGCAGATGATCGAGCCGGTCGCGCACATGGGCGCGTTTTTCCAGGATGGTTCCGGCGGGAATGGGCGGATAGCCGCCGGTGACGATCCGGAGCGGCTCGCCGCCAGTATGCATGTCCACCACCGTAAGGGTGACCGCCGTCATTCCGGCACCGCAAACATCTTTTGCAGCCTGGCGAAGGGCATCGCATCGCGGGCGAAGCCGAAGGAGCCTTCGTCCAGCATCTGCCGCGAGGCCTTTTCCAGCATGCCGAACGTGTAGTTGGCGAGCTTGGAGCCGAGCGAGATGCGCCTGGCGCCGGCCTCGGCCAGCGCCGCCAGGGTGAAGTCGGGCATGGCCAGCACGTTGACCGGCCTGGACACGGAAGAGCAGACCGTGCGCACCGTCTCGATGTCGGTGAGGCCGGGCGCGTAGAGCACGTCGGCGCCCGCCTTCTCGAAGGCCTGAAGGCGCTTGATGGTGTCGTCGAGGTCGGGGCGGCCGTGCAGGAAGTTCTCCGCGCGCGCGGTGAAGACGAAGTCGCGCTTGAGCGCGCGCGCCGCCTCCACGGCCGCCGCCACGCGTTCGACCGCATGGGAGAAATCGTAGATCGGCTTGTCGGCGTCGCCGGAGAAATCCTCGATCGAGCAGCCGGCGAGGCCGGCGGCATCGGCGGCGAAGATGGTCTCGGCGGCGCGCTCGGGGCTGTCGCCCTTGCCCTTTTCGAGGTCGGCCGAGACCGGCAGCTCGGTGGCCGCCGCCAACTCGCGGCAATGGTGGATCATTTCCTCGAAGCCGACGCCGCCGTCGGGCAGGCCGCGCGAGAAGGCGTAGCCGGCGCTGGTGGTGGCCAGCGCCTTGAAGCCGAAGGAGGCGAGCAGCCTGGCGGTGCCGATGTCCCAGGGGTTGGGGATGATGAAGGTGCCGGCGTGGAGCTGGCGGAAAATCTGGCCCTTGTCCATGGAGTTTCATCCTGTCAACGGAAGATCGTGGCCCGATCCTATCCGCGGCAGGGACGCCTCGCAAATGGGGCCGATTGGCTCAGGCGGCCTCCGTGCGGCGCCGGCCGGAGCCTGCCGTCAGGCGGTTCCCGTGGAGCCGAAGCCACCCGCGCCGCGCGCGGTGCCGCCCGCCAGGCCGCGCTCCTCGACCCGGGCCTGCACGACAGGTGCGAAGACGATCTGCGCGATGCGCATGCCGCGCTCGACATAGAAGTCCTCGTCGCCGAGATTGACCAGCAGCACCTTCACCTCGCCGCGATAGTCGCTGTCGATGGTGCCCGGCGTGTTCAGGCAGGTGATGCCGTGCTTGAGGGCCAGCCCGGAGCGCGGCCTGACCTGCCCCTCCAGCCCTTCGGGGATCTCCATGACCAGCCCGGTCGGCACCAGCGCGCGGCGGCCGGGCAGGATCAGCAGCGGCCGGTCTTCCGGCACGGCCGCCCGCAGGTCCATGCCGGCGGCGCCTGCGCTTTCATAGGCCGGCAGCGGCAGGTCTTCGCCGTGCACCAGGCGCACGAAGCCCACCGTGGGGCCGATGACGGAAGTCTGGATGGAGGAGGTGGTCATGGCGCGATCCTATCGGCGGCCCGTGCCTCGCGGTCAACCGGCAGCGGCGCGTTTCAACGGCTTTGTTTCATGGCGGCCGAAGCCGCCGCCGGGGTCCGCATCGGCTGCAATTGTGGCGAAACGGAGCCGCCGCTCCTATATGGGAGGCACGATCCGCGGCATGCCATTTCCGTTCGACATGCCGCAAAAGCGCTGGTAGAAGCCCGCGCATTCAATGGAATTCCTGACATGGCCGAACCAATCGAGCAGGCGGTGGCGCGCCGCCGCACCTTCGCGATCATCGCGCATCCGGACGCCGGCAAGACCACGCTGACCGAGAAGCTGCTGCTGTTCGGCGGCGCCATCCAGCTCGCCGGCGAGGTGAAGGCCAAGAAGGACCGCATCCAGACCCGCTCGGACTGGATGAAGATCGAGCGCGAGCGCGGTATCTCGGTCGTCACCTCGGTGATGACCTTCGAATATGGCGACCATGTCTTCAACCTGCTCGACACGCCCGGCCACGAGGATTTCGCCGACGACACCTATCGAACGTTATCTGCGGTCGACAGTGCCGTCATGGTCATCGACGCGGCCAAGGGCATCGAGCCGCGCACGCTGAAGCTGTTCGAGGTCTGCCGCCTGCGCGACATCCCCATCGTCACCTTCGTCAACAAGATGGACCGCGAGGCGCGCGACATTTTCGAGATCCTCGACGAGATCGAGCAGAAGCTGGCGCTCGACACCGCCCCGGTCACCTGGCCGATCGGGCAGGGCAGGACGTTCGCCGGCACCTACCATCTGGCCGACAACGCGGTGCGCCGCAGCGACGACGAGGAGGAGCGCACCCCGGTCCACGGGCCGGACTCCAACCGGGCCGCCGGGCTCCTGCCCGAAAACGACCGCCCGGCCTTCATCGAGGAGGTGGAGCTGGCGCGCGAGGCCTGCCGGCCCTTCGACCTCGATGCCTTCCGCCAGGGGCATCTCACCCCGGTCTATTTCGGCTCGGCGCTGCGCAACTACGGCGTGCGCGACCTGATCGAGGCGCTGGGCGCCTATGGCCCGGCGCCGCGCGCGCAGGAGGCGGATGCGCGCAAGGTGGCGGCCACGGAGGAGAAGATGACCTCCTTCGTCTTCAAGATACAGGCGAACATGGACCCCAACCACCGCGACCGCATCGCCTTCGTGCGCGTCTGCTCGGGCCGGCTGGAGCGCGGCATGAAGGCCAAGCTGGTGCGCACCGGCAAGCCGATGAGCCTTTCGGCGCCGCAGTTCTTCTTCGCCCGTTCGCGCATCACCGCCGACGAGGCCTTTGCCGGCGACGTGGTGGGCATCCCCAACCACGGCACCTTGCGCATCGGCGATACGCTGACCGAGGGCGAGGACATATTGTTCCGCGGCGTGCCCAACTTCGCGCCGGAAATCCTGCGCCGCGTGCGCCTGGGCGACGCCATGAAGGCCAAGAAGCTGAAGGACGCGCTGCACCAGATGGCCGAGGAGGGCGTGGTGCAGCTTTTCCAGCCCGAGGACGGCTCGCCGGCCATCGTCGGCGTGGTGGGCGCGCTGCAGATCGACGTGCTGAAGGAGCGGCTCAATATCGAATATTCGCTGCCCGTCGATTTCGAGATGTCGCGCTTTTCCGTCTGCCGCTGGATCGAGGCCGACGACAAGGCCGACCTGCAGCGCTTCATCGAGGCGCATCGCGGCGACATCGCCCGCGACCTGGACGACGACCCCGTCTTCCTCGCGAGCCACGAGTTCTCGCTGAACTACGAGGCGGAGCGCTGGAAGGCGATCCGCTTCACGGCGGTGAAGGACTATCAGGTCCGCGACGCGGCGTGAGCCTGCGCCGGAAAAGAAGACGCCCGCGCCATAGAGGCGCGGGCGTTTCCATTTTCTATGCCCGCTTGTTCTGGCGGTTGGCGATGAGGTCGTCGACGACCGACGGATCGGCCAGCGTGGACGTGTCGCCCAGCGAGCCGAAATCGTCCTCGGCGATCTTGCGCAGGATGCGGCGCATGATCTTGGCCGAGCGCGTCTTGGGCAGTGCCGGGGCGAACTGGATCTTGTCCGGCGTGGCGATCGCCCCGATCTCCCGGCGCACATGGGCGACGAGTTCCTTGCGCAGGTCGTCGCTTGGCTGCTCGCCGTCCATCAGCGTCACGTAGCAGTAGATGCCCTGGCCCTTGACGTCGTGCGGGTAGCCGACGACGGCGGCCTCCGAGACCTTGTCGTGGGCGACCAGCGCCGATTCCACCTCGGCCGTGCCCATGCGGTGGCCCGACACGTTGATGACGTCGTCCACCCGGCCGGTGATCCAGTAATAGCCGTCCTCGTCGCGGCGGCAGCCGTCGCCGGTGAAGTACTTGTCCTTGTAGGAGGAGAAGTAGGTCTGGATGAAGCGCTCGTGGTCGCCGAACACCGTGCGCATCATGCCCGGCCACGGCTCGGCGATGCACAGGTTGCCCGAGCCGGGACCTTCGATGACCTTGCCGTCATTGTCGACGATCACCGGCACCACGCCGAAGAACGGCCGCGTCGCCGAGCCCGGCTTGAGGTCGGTGGCGCCCGGCAGCGGCGCGATCAGGATGCCGCCGTTCTCGGTCTGCCACCAGGTGTCCACCACCGGGCAGCGCTTGTCGCCCACCACGTTGAAGTACCATTCCCAGGCTTCCGGGTTGATCGGCTCGCCGACCGAGCCGAGGATGCGCAGGCTCTTGCGCGAGCCCTTCTTCACCCAGTCGTCGCCCGCGCCCATCAGCGCGCGGATGGCGGTGGGGGCGGTGTAGAAGATGTTGACCTTGTGCTTGTCCACCACTTCCCAGAAGCGCGAGGCGTCGGGATAGTTGGGCACGCCCTCGAACATCAGCGTGGTGGCGCCGTTGGCGAGCGGGCCGTAGAGGATGTAGCTGTGGCCGGTGACCCAGCCCACATCGGCCGTGCACCAGTAGATGTCGCCGTCATGGTAGTCGAAGACGTATTGGTGCGTCATCGACACATGCACCAGATAGCCGCCGGTGGTGTGCAGCACGCCCTTGGGCTTGCCGGTGGAGCCGGAGGTGTAGAGGATGAACAGCGGGTCCTCCGCCTTCATGCTCTCGGGCTTGCACTCCGCCTTCACCGATGCGGTTTCCTCGTGCAGCCAGAAGTCGCGGCCCTCGGCCCAGTTGATCTTGCCGCCGGTGCGGCGCACCACCAGCACCGTCTTGACCTGCGTGCCGGCCTTGGCGGCGATGTCGATGGCCCTGTCGGTGTTCTCCTTCAGCGGAATGTGGCGGCCTCCGCGCAGCCCCTCGTCGGCGGTGATGACGATGTTCGACCGGCAATCCTCGATGCGGCCGGCCAGGGAATCGGGCGAGAAGCCGCCGAACACCACCGAATGGACCGCCCCGATGCGGGTGCAGGCCAGCATCGCATAGGCCACTTCCGGGATCATCGGCATGTAGATCGTCACCCGGTCGCCCTTCTTCACCCCGTGCTTCTTCAGCACGTTGGCGTAGCGGCACACATGCTCGTACAGCTCGCGATAGGTGATCTTGCGGTCGTCGTAGGGGTTGTCGCCCTCCCAGATGATGGCGACCTGGTCGCCGCGCTTCTTCAGGTGCCGGTCGATGCAGTTGTAGGAGACGTTGAGCTGTCCGTCCTCGAACCACTTGATCGACACCTTGCCGGTGAAGGAGGCGTGCTTGACCTTGGTGTATGGCTTGAACCAGTCCAGCCGCTTGCCGTGCTTGCCCCAGAACTTGTCCGGATTCTTGATCGAGTCGGCGTACCATTTCAGATAAGTGTCGTTGTCGATCAGCGCATGCTTCTTCCATGCCGCCTGCACGCGGTGGACATGTACGTCGGACATTTCTTGCATTCCTCCCAAACTGACGCGCCTGAGCGGCGACAGGAAACCGTCGCGGCAGGGGTGCCGCGAACCCGCGGCCATTATTAACAGTTCGCCGCCTACGGCAATATTAGACGTTCGATTGCGTGGCGCGATGACGCACGGCAGGCGTGCATCGGGCTTGAACTGCCCGCCGCAACCGCCCGGCGCATCATGCGTTTCAATGATGGTTAACCATGGGAGCGCACCATCCGTCCGGGAGGACAGGCACGGACGCTAGCGAGGGCAGCCATGCACGATCATCGCGAAATAGGGCTCATGCTGGAGGGCTATGGACTGACCACGGCCCGCATCCTCTATCATTTTCCGGACCATCCCGGGCTGCTGCAGACCTATGTCTGGCAGGACTACGACATCGCGCCGAAATTTCCGGCGCTGCTGGGTTTCATCGAATTCTGGAAGGCCAGGCTCGAAGGGCCGCTGCATTCGGTCTGCTTCACCCACAACCGGCTGATCGCGCCGAACGAATGGCGCAAGGTGGACGGCGAGCTGCTGCTGCACTAGCCGCGGCCTTCGGCTCCCGGCCCGCCCGGCGGCCGTTGCAGCCGGCCCGGCTGGCCCAAGCCAAACGGAAAGGGTGTCCGACCCCCGCTGATTGCCAATGCGGCTTCGAACGGCTATGGCCAAGCTTTCCGCCGGCCCCGGAGGGCCGGCCGCTTGAGGAGTCATGCTCATGAAGTCGAAATTGTTAGCCGGCGTCGCAATCGCCGCTTCCCTTGCCTTCGCGCCCGCAGCCTGGGCCGACATCACCATCGGCCTCGTCGCGCCGCTGACCGGCCCGGTCGCCGCCTATGGCGATCAGGTCAAGAACGGCGCCGAGGCGGCCGTGGAAGTCATCAACAAGAACGGCGGCATCCTGGGCGAGCAGATCGTGCTGAAGCTCGCCGACGACGCCGGCGATCCCAAGCAGGGCGTCTCCGCCGCCAACAACCTGGTCGGCGACGGCGTCCACTATGCGGTGGGCCCGGTCACCTCGGGCGTTGCCATGGCCGTTTCCGACGTGTTTGCCGAGAACGGCGTGCTGATGGTCACCCCGACCGCGACCGCGCCGGACCTCACCAACCGCGGCCTCACCAACGTGCTGCGCACCTGCGGCCGCGACGACCAGCAGGCCGAAGTCGCCGCCAACTATGTCCTCGAGCATCTGAAGGACAAGAAGGTCGCCGTCATCCACGACAAGGGCACCTACGGCAAGGGCCTGGCGGACGCCTTCAAGGCCGTGCTGAACAAGGGCGGCGTGACCGAGGTGATGTATGAGGGCATCACCCCCGGCGAGAAGGATTACTCCGCCGTGGTCGGCCGCCTGAAGAAGGACGGCGTCGAGGTGATCTATTTCGGCGGCTACCACCCCGAGGGCGGCCTGCTTGCGCGCCAGCTCGCGGATGGCGGCGTGAAGGCGCAGATCATCGGCGGCGAGGGCCTGTCGAACACCGAATACTGGGCCATCGGCAACCAGGCTGCCGCCGGCACGCTGTTCACCAATGCCTCCGACGCGCTGAAGAACCCGGATTCGGCCGAGGCCGTGGCGGTGCTGAAGGAAAAGGGCATTCCGGCCGAAGCCTTCACGCTCAACGCCTATGCCGCCGTGCAGGTGCTGAAGGCCGGCATCGAGAAGGCCGGCAAGGCCGACGACACCGCCGC
>DAOKZN010000110.1:0-7461 GCA_035325625.1 Mesorhizobium sp.
CCCGCGCGCTGAAGTTGCAGGAAAAGGCCGCGCGCGTCGGCTTCGACTGGAGCGAGGCTGCGCCGATCCTCGACAAGATCGAGGAAGAGATCGGCGAACTGCGCGAGGCGCTGGCCGGCGGCGATACGGCGTCCGTCAAGGACGAGTTCGGCGACATGCTGTTCGCGCTGGTCAATCTCGGCCGCCACCTGAAGCTCGATTCGGAAGCGGCGCTGGCCGGCACCAACGAAAAGTTCCGCTCGCGCTTCCACCATATCGAGCGCGCGCTGACCGAACAGGGACGCTCGCTGGAGGAGGCTTCGCTGGAAGAGATGGAAGCGCTCTGGCAGCAGGCCAAGACGGCCGGCTGAACGGCGCACCGGCAGAGCGCCCTACCCCTTGCCGCGCAGCCTGTGCCGAATCTCGTCGCGCGCGCTTTGCGTCGCCACCAGCGTGAGCGACACGCTGCCGTCCTCATTGTCGGTGCGGGCGGTGACGTCGCCGTTGCGGTAAAGCCAGTCGATGAGGCTGAGCTGGCCGGGGGCGAGCGTCACGCTGAGCGGCTGCAGCTCGCCCGACACGCGCGCCTCGATCAGGGCCAGCAGCGCTTCGATCCCCTCGCCCGTGACCGCCGAAACGGCCACATGCGGCCCGGCCTGCCCGCCGTCGGCCAGAAGCCGGTCGCGATGGGCCTCGTCGAGCAGGTCGATCTTGTTCCAGACCTCGATGACGCGGCTGGAATCGGTGGCGTCCACGCCGAGGTCGGCAAGGATCTGCTCCACATCCTCGGCCTGGGCGGCGGTGTCGGGGTCGGAAATGTCCCGCAGGTGCAGGACGAGATCGGCCTCCACCACTTCCTCCAGCGTGGCGCGGAAGGCGGCCACCAGATGGGTCGGCAGATCGGAAATGAAGCCGACCGTGTCCGACAGGATGATCGGCGTGCCATGCGGCAGGCGCACGCGCCGCAGCGTGGGGTCGAGCGTGGCGAACAGCATGTCCTGCGCCAGCACGCCCGCCCCGGTCAGCCGGTTGAACAGGGTGGACTTGCCGGCATTGGTGTAGCCGACGATCGCCACCACCGGAAACGGCACCTTGCGGCGCTTGGCGCGGTGCAGGTCGCGGGTGCGCCGCACGGTTTCCAGCTCGCGCTTGAGCCTGACGATCCTGTCCTGCAGCACGCGCCGGTCGGCCTCGATCTGGGTTTCGCCGGGGCCGCCCAGGAAGCCGGCGCCGCCGCGCTGGCGCTCCAGGTGGGTCCAGCTCCGCACCAGCCGGCCCTTCTGGTAATTGAGATGGGCAAGCTCCACCTGCAGCGCGCCTTCCTTGGTGCGCGCCCGCTCGCCGAATATCTCCAGGATCAGCCCGGTGCGGTCCAGCACCTTGACGTCCAGTTCCTTTTCGAGATTGCGCTGCTGCACCGGCGTCAGCGGATGGTCGATGATGGCGAGCTCGGCGCGGCTTTCCTTCACCACCGCCGCAAGCTCGGACACCTTGCCCGAGCCCAGCAGCGTGGCCGGGCGCGGCTCGGCGACGGTGACGGCCGCCGTGTAGACCGGGTCGAGGTCGATGGCGCGCGCAAGCCCGACCGCCTCTTCCAGGCGTGCTTCAGGCGAACGCGACAGGCGCGGTCGGCCCGAATCGTCCTCGCCGCCCTGCCCGCGCAGCAATACGGGTACGACAACCACCGCGCGAGTCGGCACCCCGGCCTCCGCGCTCACATTGCCTTGGGAGGGGCCTTGCGAGGGGCGGTCTTCGGGATGCGCGTCGTCGTTTCGTGCCAATTAGGGTCCGGCCCTATCCGTTCTGGCTTTCCTCGCCATCGAACATCTGAACCGGCTGGCTCGGCATGATGGTGGAAATGGCATGCTTGTAGACAAGCTGCGAGTGGCCGTCGCGCCGCAGAAGCACGCAGAAATTGTCGAACGAGGTGACCACCCCGGTCAGTTTCACGCCGTTGATCAGAAAGATGGTGAGTGGGTTTTTGCTCTTGCGAACCGAATTCAGGAACAGGTCCTGAAGATTTTGCGAACGCTCTGCCATTGTTCTTGTCTTTCGCCGATCCCCTTCGGTAGGCATGCCAGTGCGCCAAAATACTCAGGCCATGTCAAGCTTGCCACCGAACCCGCCGTCAGCACGGCAAGGTGCACGAGAATAAATTAACTACCTTCAGACTGCGGTTATCAGGCCGGACTTTTTTCCGCAATGTCAAAAAATGCCGCCCTGAGCGAAAGTGCTATGGAGCCGGGCCGCCCGTTGGCCACGGCATGATCGTCGATCGCCACCACCGGCATGACGATCAATGTCGCGGAAGTGATGAACGCCTCCCGCGCGCGCCGCGCCTCCTCGACGGAAAAGCCCCGCTCCTCGACCCTCAACCCATGCTTGCCGGCGACATCGAGCACCGTGGTGCGGGTGACGCCGCGCAGGATGCCGTGCTCGGCCGGGCGCGTCACCAGCACGCCGTCCGCGGTGACGATCCAGGCGTTGGTGGAAGCGCCTTCCGTGACGGTGCCGTCGGCGTCCACGAACCAGGCTTCCTGGGCGCCATTTTCCCGGGCCTGCTGCTTGGCCAGCACATTGGGCAGCAGGCCGACCGTCTTGATGTCGACGCGGTCCCAGCGGTTTTCCGCTACGGTGATGACCTTGATCCCGCTCTCTGCCTTCCCGGCACTCGCCGCCGGGTCGATCTTCTTGGCCGTCACCACCAGGGACGGCCGCGTGCCCGCCGGCGGAAAGGCATGGTCGCGCGGCGCCACGCCGCGGGTCACCTGCAGGTAGACCAGTCCGTTGACGACCCGGTTGCGGCGGATGACCTCGCGCATGACCACGCCAAGCGCCGCCCGATGCAGCGGCCAGCCCATGGCGAGTTCGGCGAGCGAGCGGTTCAGCCGGTCGAGATGGCGGGTCATGTCGACGATGAACCCCCGCGCCACCTCGCACACTTCATAGACGCCGTCGGCGAACTGGTAGCCCCGATCCTCGATATGCACCATGGCATCACGGTGGGGGAGATAGCGTCCATTCACATAGGCGATGCGCGGCATGGCGACCTCACGAATCTCCTCGCCTTCTTAGGCGATTCCCGGCGTCGCGTAACGGCCGAACGAATGGTCCAGAAAAACGGCGGGCCGGCACCCGCTATACGCCCAGCGACTTCAGCTTGCGGTGCAGCGCCGAGCGCTCCATGCCGATGAACTCGGCGGTCTTGGAGATGTTGCCGCCGAAGCGGTTGATCTGCGCCACCAGATACTCCTTCTCGAACTGCTCGCGCGCCTCCCGCAGCGGCAGCGCCATGATGTGCCGGTCCGACTGGGTGGGCGTGCGCGGCATCACGTCGCCGATCTCGGATGGCAGCAGGTCGGCGGTTATGGGGGCGTCGGCATCGTCGCCGCGCGCCAGGATCATCAGCCGCTCGATGTTGTTGCGCAACTGCCGTACGTTGCCCGGCCAGTTGTGCGCCTGCAGCACGGCCATGGCGTCGTCGCCGATACGGCGCGTCCGGATGCCCGTCTGCCGGGCGATCTGCTTCATGAAGTTGTCGACCAGATAGGGAATGTCCTCGCGCCGCTCCGCCAGCCCCGGCACCATCACCGGCACCACGGCGAGCCGGTGGTAGAGGTCCTCCCGGAAGCGCCCCTCCGCGATCATCGCCTCCAGGTTCTGCGAGGTCGAGGAGATGATGCGCACGTCCACCTTGACCCGCTTGGTTCCGCCCACGCGCTCGAACTGCTGTTCCACCAGAACGCGGAGAATCTTGTTCTGCGTCTCGCGCGGCATGTCGGCGACCTCGTCGATGTAGAGGATGCCGCGATGCGCCTCCTCCAGCGCGCCCACCTTGCGCTCGGTGCCGTTCGATTCGGTGCCGAACAGCTCGATCTCCATGCGTTCGGGGGTGATGGTGGCAGCGCTCAGCGTCACGAACGGGCCGCTCTTGCGCGTCGAAAGCGCGTGGATGGCGCGCGCGGCCATCTCCTTGCCAGAGCCGGACGGGCCGATGATCATGACGCGGCTGTTGGTCGGCGCCACGCGCTCGATGGTCTGGCGCAACTGGCTCATCGCCGACGACATGCCGATCAGGTCGAAGGTCTCGCCGCTGCGCTGCCGCAGGTCCGAGACCTCGCGCCGCAGCTTCGAGGTCTCCAGCGCCCGCTCCGCCACCAGGATCAGCCGGTCGGTCTTGAAGGGCTTTTCGATGAAATCATAGGCGCCGCGCCGGATCGCCGAAACGGCCGTCTCGATGTTGCCGTGGCCGGAGATCATCACCACCGGCAGATGCGGATGCAGCGTCTTGATCTCGTCCAGCAGCGCCAGCCCGTCGAGGCGCGAGCCCTGCAGCCAGATGTCCAGGAAGACGAGCCGCGGCACGCGGTCGGCGATCGCCGCCAGCGCGCTGTCGGCATCGTGCGCGGTACGGGTTTCATGGCCTTCGTCGCTCAGGATGCCGGCGACCAGTTCGCGGATGTCTTCCTCGTCATCGACGATAAGGATGTCAGACGCCATTATCGACCTTTTCCGTTTCTTTCCGGTTCGCTTGCCCGCCAGCGCTGGCGGGCGAAGCCCCGGCGGACGGCAGCATGATGGTGATCATCGCGCCCTGGCCGCCGAAGAAATCGGCCGGCGCGTCGTGAAGTTCCAGCCGTCCGCCATGGTCCTCCACGATCTTCTTGACGATTGCGAGGCCGAGGCCGGTGCCCTTCTCCCGCGTCGTCATATAGGGTTCCAGCAGGCGCTGCCGGTTCTCGCGCGGCAGGCCCTTGCCGTTGTCGACCACGTCGACCCTTATGCCGTCCTCCTGCCGCCGCGCCCGGATGCGGATGACCCCGCGCGAGCCGTCGCTGCGGTCGGCCCCCTCCATCGCCTCGGCGGCGTTCTTGACGACATTGCCGAAAGCCTGGGCAAGGAGCCGGGTGTCGAAGGTGCCCGTCAGCGGCTCCTCGCCGAAGTCGCGCTCGAAGGCGATCTCGGGGTGGCTGACCTCGACGAGGAAGGAGGCTTCCCGCAGCGGGTCGCGCAGGTCGATCGCCTTCATCTCGGGCTTGGGCATGCGCGCGAAGGACGAGAACTCGTCCACCATGCGGCCGATGTCGCCCACCTGCCGGATGATAGTGTCGGTGCACTGGTCGAAGACCTCGCGATCCTCGACGATGACCTTGCCGTAGCGCCGCTTGATGCGCTCGGCCGAAAGCTGGATCGGGGTGAGCGGGTTCTTGATCTCGTGGGCGATGCGGCGCGCCACGTCCGCCCAGGCCGAGGAGCGCTGCGCCTGCACCAGATCGGTGATGTCGTCCACGGTGACGACATAGGAGTTCTCCTGCGTGTCGCCCTCGTCTTCCTCGACGGTGATCTGCACGTTGAAGGTGCGCTCCGCGCCGGCGCGGTAGAACGTCACCTGCTCGCGATAGACCGGCTTGCCGGACTGGCGGCCGATCTCGAAGATGCGCCCCACATGCGGCAGCACGTTGGACAGGTTCTCCCCGACCGCCGCCTTCGAGGAGGTGGCCAGCATGGCCTCCGCCGAGCGGTTGACGATGGTGATGATGCCGTCATGGTCGACGCCGATGACCCCGGCCGTGACGCCCGCCAGCACGGCCTCCGAGAAGCGGCGGCGCTCATCGATGAGGTCCTTGGCGGCCAGGATCTCGTTGCGCTGCGACTTCAGCTCCAGCAGCATGTTGTTGAAGGTGTCGCCGAGCGAGGCCACGTCCCCGTCGGACGGGCGCACCGGAACGGAAACGTCCAGATTGCCGGTCGCGACCTCCGCCGCCGCCCCGATGAGCTGTCGGATCGGCCGCACCAGGCGGTCGGCCACGGCGATGCCGGTCCAGATCGCCGACAGGATGATGATGAGGGTCAGCGACAGGTAGGGCAGCGCGAAGGCGACCTGCGAGGTGGCGCGGTTGCTCTCCAGGCCGCGATATTCGTCGGTGTTGGCGCGCACGATCTCGCGCGCCTTGATGACCTCGGGATCGACCAGGCGGATGGTGTAGAGATACAGCCCCTCGATCTCGCGCAGCTTGATGATGGCGCCCATGATGTTGCGCGTGCGCGGCTCGATCAGCAGCGGCTGGCCGTCCTCCGCCTCCTTCACCGCGCCCTCCGGCGGCTCGGGCATGGAGAAGGCGGCATCGGTCCTTGCGCTCATGACGAAGGAGCCGTCCGGCTTCACCAGCGCCGCATGCGCAAGCCCGCGCCCGACCGCCTCCTTCGTCAGGAGGTCGAGAAAGCCGGTCCGGTCGAGGCCGTAGAGAGAGCGCGCATTGTCCAGATCGTAGGCCATGGACAGCGTGGTGCCCTGCAGGTTGCGCGCGTTTTCCTGCACATAGGCGTCGGCGATCGACAGCGAGGAGTTGATGATCGTCTTGGTGCGGATCTCGAACCAGCGGTCGAGGCCGATGTTCAGCGTGGCGGAAGCCACGATCGCCACCATGATGGCCGGAATGGCCGCCACAAGCGCGAACATGGCCACGATGCGCACATGCAGGCGCGAGGCGGCGCGGCCGATACGCCGCGCCATCACGATGCGGTGAACCTCCCGGCCGATCAGGATCGTCAGGAACAGGATGAAGGCCGCGTTGAGGCCGATAAGGACCAGCGTGGTGGTGCGGTCGGGGGTGATCGGCGTCACGCCGACCAGGATCGCGAACGAGACGGCGGCCGCCAGCAGCGCCCCCACCACGGCGACGATGCCGGGCAGCGCCATGAGCCGCCGTGCCTCCTGCACGCCGGATCTGCGGAAAAACGGTACTTTCAGCGCGGGGACGTGGATCGCCATTTCGCCGTTGTGAGTCATGATTGCGTCACATCTATGCAACGCATTGTGGCGATTATGCAACAAGCCCGCCTGGGGACAAGATTCTTTCCCGCCCGCCTCGCCTTCCAGATCGGCGCGCCGCTAGGATCTGGACATTCTGTGGATGTTGACGCCGAGGTCGCGGATTTTCTTGCGCAGCGTATTGCGGTTGAGCCCGAGCAGCTCGGCCGCCCTGATCTGGTTGCCGCGGGTGGCGGTCAGCGAGGCGAGCACCAGCGGATACTCGACCTCGGCGAGGATGCGGTCGTAAAGCCCCGCCGGCGGCAGTTCGCTGCCGAAGGAGGCGAAATAGCGCTGCAGATGGTGCTCCACCGCCTGTCCGATCGACAGATTCTCCGGAACCGACAGGCCCGCATCCGGCATGGTCGGCCGCTCGCCGGCCTTCAGCTCGGTCTCGATAATCTCGGCGGAAATCTCGTCCTGCGGATAGAGCGCGGCAAGCCGGCGCACCAGATTCTCCAGCTCGCGCACGTTCCCCGGCCATGAATAGCGCTTCATCATCTCGATGCCGGCGGGCGAGATGCGCTTGGCCTGCAGGCCCTCGCGGGCGCCCTGCTTGAAGAAGTGGCGCACGAGATCGGGAATGTCCTCCGTGCGCTCGCGCAGGCCGGGCAGCCGCAGCGGCACGACGTTGAGCCGGTAGAACAGGTCCTCGCGGAACAGGCCCTGGT
>DAOKZN010000111.1:0-7452 GCA_035325625.1 Mesorhizobium sp.
CCGATCGAGGGCCTGCCGGCGCGCATCTGCTATCTCGGCTTCGGCCAGCGCAAGGCCTTCGGCATGCGCGTCAACGAGATGGTTCGCTCGGGCGAGCTGAAGGGCCCGGTGGCCTTCTCGCGCGACAATCTCGACTCGGGCTCGATCGTGAACCCCACCTTCGAATCCGAGCGCATGAAGGACGGCAGCGACCTTATCTCCGACTGGCCGTATCTGAACGCCCTGCTGAACGTGGCGGCCGGTGCCGACCTGGTCGCCATCCAGGAGAACTACTCCATGGGCGAGGCCGTGCACACCGGCGTCACCATGATCGCGGACGGCTCGGCCGAGGCGGATGTCAGGCTGGCGGCCTGCCTGACCACGGACTCGGGCATCGGCGTGGTGCGCCATGCCCAGGCCGGCTACGACATCGCCCGCAAGGCGGCGGCCGACCGCTTCGCCAAGGACGGCGTGCAGGTGCCGCTGTGGTGGAGCCCCAAGGCCACCTTCGGGCCGGACAGCCTCGCTTCCTGACCGGCACGCAACCCGGAGCGGTTCCGGTCGGAACGGAACCGCTCCACCCATCTGTTTCTTGGGAGCATCACAATGGGCAAGATCACGGCACTTATCGAAAACGCCGGCCAGGTTCTGACCTGCGCCAGCGATGCTCCCGATCTTGTCGGTGCCCGTGCGAACACGGCGGTGGCGATCAGCGGCAGCGCGATCGCCGCTGTCGGCACGCTTTCCGAGATCGCCGCCGCGCATGACCTGAGCAGCGCCGAGCGCATAGACGCGGGCGGCGGGCTGGTGATGCCCGGCTTCGTCGACTGCCACACGCATCTCGTCTTCCACAAGTCGCGCGTCGAGGAATATGCGCAGAAGGTGCGCGGCCGCAGCGCGGCCGAGATCAAGGCCATGGGCATTCCCGTGGGCATCACCGCCACGGCCCGAATGATGCGCGAAGCCGGCAAGGAGCAGCTCGCCGAGAGCGCGGCCGAGCGCCTGCGGCACATGCTGGCCTGCGGCACCACCACGGTGGAGAGCAAGAGCGGATACGGGCTCAACACGGCGACCGAGATCAAGA
This sequence comes from Mesorhizobium sp., assembly GCA_035325625.1. Lineage (GTDB taxonomy): Bacteria > Pseudomonadota > Alphaproteobacteria > Rhizobiales > Rhizobiaceae > Mesorhizobium. The sequence goes on from DAOKZN010000111.1 coordinate 1,064, forward strand.
TGCTGGAGGTCAATCGCCTGCTCGGCCAGCGCCAGCCGATCGAGGTTGTCTCGACCTTCCTCGGCGCGCATGAATTCCCCGACGACAAGGGCCGCGACGCCTATATCGACGAAATCCTCAACGAGATGATCCCCGAGGTCGCCCGTCTCGGGCTGGCCGAATTCAACGACGTCTATTGCGACGACGGCTACTATACGGTCGAGGAATCGCGCACGATCCTCGAGCGCGGCCGCGAATACGGGCTCGACGTCAAGATCCATACCGACGCCTATTCCCACATCGGCGGCTCGCTTCTCGCCGCCGAATTGAAGGCCGTGTCGGCCGACCACATGAATTTCACCGCGCCCGAGGAATATGCGGCGCTGCGCGAGGCCGGCGTGGTCTCCGTGGTCATGCCCGCGCTCGACTTCGCCGTCGGCCATTCGCGCCCCTTCGACGCGCGCTCCATGCTCGATGCCGGCATGACGCTGGCCCTGGCGACGGACATGTGCCCGGGCTGCTGGCTGGAATCGATGCCCTTCGTCATCCAGCTCGCCTGCCGGCTCTACAAGTTCAGCCCGGCCGAGGCGATCCGCGCCGGCACGCTCCACGCCGCCCGGGCGCTGAAGCGCGGCGACCGCCTCGGCTCGCTCGAAGCCGGCAAGCAGGCCGACATCGCCGTCTTCCCCTTCGAGCGCTACGAGGACATGGCCTACCGGCTGGGCCGCGGCCGCGCGCAGCTGGTGATGAAGGCCGGCAAGATCGTCTTCGACGACCGGCTTCCGAGGCAATGAACATGTTCGACGTCCTGCCGGGCGACGGCCCGGTGATCCTCGGCCAGCCGCATGGCAGCACCTGGCTGCCGGACGACCTTCTTGCGCGTCTCGATCCGCGGGGCCGCGCGCTCGCCGACACCGACTGGCATATCGGCCGCCTCTATGAGGGGCTGCTGCCCGGCGCCACGGTGGTGCGGGCGAACTTCCACCGCTATGTGATCGACGCCAACAGGGACCCGGCCGACGCTTCGCTCTATCCCGGCCAGAACACCACCGGCCTGTGCCCGGTGACCGATTTCGACGGCGCGCCGATATGGAAGAAGGGCCAGGAACCGTCGGCCGACGAGATCCTCGACCGCCGTGCCGCCTTTCATGCGCCCTACCACGCCGCCCTGCAGGACGAGATCGAGCGGGTGCGCGGGCGCCACGGCGTCGCCATCCTCTATGACTGCCACTCCATCCGCTCGGAGATCCCCTTCCTGTTCGAAGGCCGCCTGCCGGTCTTTTCGATCGGCACGATGGACGGCAGCACCTGCGCGCCGGCGGTGGAGCAGATGGCGGTCGAAGCCTGCGCAACGTCATCCGGCAACGACCTCGTCGTCAACGGCCGCTTCAGGGGCGGCTGGACGACGCGTCACTACGGGCGGCCGGAAACCGGCGTCCACGCCATCCAGATGGAGCTGGCGCAGCGCGCCTATCTGGCCGCCGAGGCCGCGCCCTGGGCCTATGATCCGGCCCGCGCCGACCGCCTGCGCGCCACGCTTCGGCAGTTGCTGGCCGGGCTCGACCGTCTCGCCCGCTCGGGCATGCTGAACGATTGAGGAAAAACGCCATGTCCAGGGTCTACGAGGTCGAACATCTGCACCAGCCCGGCGGGTGGCTTTCTCCCGGCTATGTCGAGATCGGCGACGACGGCATCATCCTGTCGGTCTCGGGCGACAGGCCGCAGGGAAGGGCGGTGGAGCGCCTGGCGGGCTTCGGCGTGCCAGGCCTGTCGAACCTGCATTCCCACGCCTTCCAGCGCGCGCTGGCGGGACGGACGGAATTCGTCACCACGGCGCGGGCCGAGGACAACCTGTGGACCTGGCGCAAGGAAATGTACCGCATGGTCGACCGCCTGACGCCCGAGGATTACGAGGCGATCGGGGCGCTGGTCTATCTGGAGATGCTGCAGTTCGGCATGACGGCGGTCTGCGAGTTCCATTATGTCCACCATCTGGCGGGCGGCAGGGCTTATGCCAATGCGGCCGAGATGTCGGACCGGCTCATCGCGGCTGCCGCGCAGACCGGGCTTGGCCTGACCATGCTGCCGGTGCTCTATGCCCATGGCGGCATCGGCAAGCCGCTGGAGGAGACGCAGAAGCGCTTCGCCCATTCGGTCGACGACTATCTGAAGCTGATCGAGGCGCTGCGCTCGCGCCGCGCCGCCCACCCCAACCTGCGTGTCGGCGTGGCGCTCCACTCGCTGCGCGCCGTCACTCCCGACGAGGTCCGCGCGACGCTGGCCGGCATGAAGGCGATCGACGCGCAAGCGCGGCTTCACATCCACGTCTCCGAGACGACCCACGAGGTGGCCGAGGTGGAGGCGGGGCTGGGTGCACGACCGGTGCAATGGCTGCTGGACAATGTCGGCCTCTCGCCGGACTGGTGCCTCGTCCACGCCACGCATCTCGATGCTTCCGAGACCGCCGGGCTGGCCGCCAGCGGCGCGGTGGCGGGAATATGCCCGCTCACCGAGGCGACCATGGGCGACGGATTCTTCCCCTTGGTCGAATATTGTGCGGCCGGCGGCGCCTGGGGCATCGGCACGGACAGCCACTACAGCACCTCGACGGCGGAGGAGCTGCGCATCCTGGAATGCGGCAAGCGCCTGGAACTGCGCCGCCGCAACGTGATCGCACGGCCTGACGGGACGCATCCCGGGCATGAGGCGCATACGGGGCGCATCCTGCTCGATGCCGCGCTTGCCGGCGGCGAGCAGGCTTCGGCGCAGGGCGGCGGCGCCCTGGTCGCCGGCCGGCGGGCCGACCTGGTGATGCTGGACCCCGACAGCAACCCGCTGCTGGGCCACGGGCCGCGCACCGTGCTGGACGGCTGGATACTGGGCGCCACGCAAAATCCCGTCCGCGACGTCATGGTGGCCGGAAACTGGGTGATCCGCGACCGCCACCATCCCCGCGAGGCCGCAATCCGCGACGCCTACCGGCAGGCGATGGCAAGGCTGACGGCCTGACCGGCCGTCGCTGACGAGTGCTTCCATACGAGGCCGCGGGCGGCTTCAGCCCGAGAAGTGGGCGCGGATGACAGCCAGCGCCGCCCGTGCCGTGGCCGTCATCGGGCCTGTTTCGGCATAGGCCGCAACCAATCTCTGCGGGGCGATCCGGTCGCGGATCGGGAGGCAGAGCACCGGCTTGCCGTCATGCGTCAGGTCGTGGCTGGGCCGGGTGAACAGCATGGACACGCCGAGCCCGTGCGCCACCATGCCGCGCAGCATCTCGATCGAGGCGGTCCGCAGTACGATCGACGGCGACAGCCCCTGCTGCCAGAACGGCACCATCAGAAATTCCCGGCTCACGGGCAGGTCGATCAGGATGAACGGGTGCTGCGCCAGTTCGGCGAGGGACACGTCGGGCTGGCGCGCCAGCGGGTGGTCGGGCGCCAGCACGGCGTGGGGCTCGAACTGCGCCAGAACCTCGCGGGCGACGCCGCCGGGCAGGCCGACGTCATAAGTGATCGCCAGATCCACGATGCCCTTGTCCAGCAATTTGGACAGCGCTTCCAGATCGCATTCCCGCAGGTCCACCTGCAATCGGGGGATGTTGCGCATCAGCCCCGCCAGTACCTCGGGCATGCAGGACGGGCCGATGGTGGTGAAATAGGCGAGGCCGAGCCGCGGCGCGGGCTCCGAGCTGGAGCTGGAGGTGAAATGCTCGAGCCGGCCCAGCACTTCGCGCGCTTCCGCCAGCTTGCCGGTTCCGAACCTGGTCAGTTCCAGACCGCGCGCCTGCCGCCTTTCGAAAAGCGCGTGGCCGAATTCCGCCTCCAGCTCGCGTATGGCCGCGGAAACCGAAGGCTGCGAGACATTGAGGCGCTCGGCCGCGCGCGTGGCCGAGCCGGCCTGCGCGGTCGCCACGAAGTACTGGAGCTGGCGTAGCGAAATCATCAGAGGAAAATCCTATAATTAGCGCTCGAATACAATTCTTTTTCCCTTCCTTTCCAGGCCCTATCCTCCGCCCGGTCCGTTGCGGAGGTCAGCATGAATTCCCCTTGTCTCGATGGCATTCGTGTCCTCGATTTCACCCGCGTCCTGGCCGGCCCTTTCTGCACGGCCCTGCTTGCCGACCTGGGCGCCGAGGTCATCAAGATCGAAGCTCCGGAAGGCGACGACTACCGGCATGTCCCGCCGATCAGCGACGGCACCGGCGGGCTGTTCCTGCTGCTGAACCGGGGCAAGAAGAGCCTGGCGCTCGATCTGCGATCGGAACGCGGGCGCGCCATCGTGCGCGACCTTGCCCGCAGATGCGACGTGATCGTCGAAAACTTCCGCCCGGGCGTCATGGACCGCATGGGGCTGGGCTATCAGGACCTGTCGCGCGCCAATCCGGGCCTGGTCTATGTGTCCATCTCCGGCTTCGGCCAGACTGGCCCGATGGGAAACCTGCCGGCCTACGACCTCGTCATCCAGGCGATGACCGGCTTCATGGACGTTTCCGGAGAGCCGGACGGTCCGCCGATGATGACGGGCGAATCGGTGGCGGACCTGACGGCCGGTCTGTTCGCGTCATGGTCGGTGCTTGCCGCGCTTCTGGCGCGGGAGCGCAACGGGCGGGGGCAATCGGTCGATGTCGCCATGTATGATTGCCTGTTCAATTTCCTGCCCGCCGCGCTGGCCCAGCATCTCCACGGCAACGCGCCGCCGACGCGCGTGGGCAACCGCCATCCCCTCGGTGCTCCGTTCGGCGTCTTCCACGCCGCCGATGGCCACTTCACCATCGCCGTGCTCAACCCGAAGCAATTCGCCAAGCTCGCGGAGGCGATGGGCCGGCCGGCGCTTGCCGAGGACCCGCGCTTTTCCGACAATGGCCGGCGAATGGCCAACCACGCCGCCCTGAAGTCCTGCATCGAGGACTGGAGCGGCAGCCGCAGCGTCGCCGAAATCGTCGCCATCCTCCAGCGCCATGACGTGCCCTGTTCCCCGATCCTGTCGGTGAGCGAGGCCGCGGCAAGCGCCCAAGTCCGCGAGCGCGGCCTGCTGCGGGGGGCCGACACGCCGGCAGGAGAGCGGGTCACGGTCATGGCCCAGCCGGTCAAGTTCTCGGGCATGCCGGCTTCGCCGCCCGCGCCGCCGCCGGCCCTGGGCGCGGACGGGCGCGAGGTGCTGGCGAGCCTGCTCGGCATGAACGCAGGGGAGATCGAGACGCTCTCGCGCGACGGCATCCTCCATTCCCAATCATTGCCGTCGAACGGAAAGGCATGACCATGCACGACAGTCTCTTGAGCGACGACCAGCGGATGATCCGCGACAGCGCCCGTGCCTACGGGCGGGAGGTCCTTGCCCCCACCGCCGCGCAGCGCGACCGCGAGAAGGCCTTTCCGCGCGCCGAAATGAAAGCGCTCGGCGAACTGGGCTTCCTCGGGATGCTCGTTTCCGAGGAATGGGGCGGCGTGGACGCTGACCATGTCAGCTACGTGCTGGCGGTGGAGGAGATCTCGGCCGCCGACGGCAGCGTCGGCGCCATGATGGCGCTGCATAACGGTCTGGTCAGCACGCCGCTGCGCATCCACGGCACGCCGGCGCAGAAGGAGCGCTACCTGCGCCCGCTGGCCCGCGGCACGATGAACGGGGCCTTCGGGCTGACCGAGCCGGAAGCCGGCTCGAACGCCTTCGCCATTCGCACCAAGGCGGTCAAATGTGCCGGCGGCTATCGGATTTCGGGCGCCAAGCAGTTCATGTCGAACGGAAAATCGGCAGACATCGCCATCGTCTTCGCGGCGACGGAAAGCGAGGACCCCCGCCGGCGCATCACCGCCTTTCTGGTGCCCACCTCGGCCGACGGCTACGAGGCCACCCATGTGGAGGACAAGCTCGGGCTCGGCGCCTCGGAAACCTGCCAGGTGCAGTTGGAGGAGGTGTTCGTTGCCGACGAGGACGTGCTCGGCCAGCCGGGCGCCGGCTATGCGCTGGCGATGAGCACGCTCGAACTGGGCAGGCTGGGCATCGCGGCGCAGTCCGTGGGCCTTGCCCGCGCCGCGTTCGAGCAGGCGCATGCCTATGCCCGCGACAGGCAGACCTTCGGCAAGCCGATCATCCAGCACCAGGCCGTCGGCTTCCGGCTTGCCGACATGCGCACGCAGGTGGAGGTGGCCCGCAGCTTCCTGCATCACGTCGCGCGGCTGCGCGATGCCGGCGTGCCCTGCAAGAGCGAAGCCGCCATGGCCAAGCTCTTCGCCTCGGAGATCGCCGAAAAGGTTGCGTCGGAAGCCATCCAGGTGCATGGCGGCTACGGTTATCTCAAGGATTTCCCGGTCGAGCGCATCTATCGCGATGCCCGCATCTGCAGGATCTACGAAGGCACGAGCGACATCCAGCGCATGATCATAGCCGCGGACCTGTCCAAATAGGACAAGCCCGCG
>DAOKZN010000112.1:0-7273 GCA_035325625.1 Mesorhizobium sp.
CGATCTCCGGCACCGGCACCCGCTCCATCCAGATGCCCGGCTCGGCCTTGGCCTTAACGAGTGCGCGCATCATGTTGGACATTTTGTCCGCTCCTCAGGAAATCACGCCCAATTCACGCCCAACCTCCCCGAACGCCGCGACCGCGCGGTCGATGTCTGCGGGCGAATGTGCGGCCGACATCTGCGTGCGGATGCGGGCCTGATCCTTGGGCACCACGGGAAAGGAAAAGCCGATGACGTAGATGCCGCGCCTCAGCAGGCGGGCGGCCATTTCCTGCGCAAGCGCGGCGTCGCCCAGCATCACCGGGATGATGGGATGGTCGACGCCGGCAAGCCGGAAGCCGAGCTTTCCCATCGAGGAGCGAAAGCGCGCGGCGTTGTCGTAGAGTTTTTGCCGCAGCCCGTCGCCGTTCTCGATCAGGTCGAACACTTTCAGCGAGGCCGCGGCGATCGCCGGCATCAGCGTGTTGGAGAAAAGATAAGGCCGCGAGCGCTGCCGCAGCCAGTCCACCACCTGCCGCTTTCCGCTCGTGTAGCCGCCAGAAGCGCCGCCCAGCGCCTTGCCGAGCGTGCCGGTGATGATATCCACCCTGCCCTCGACGCCGCAATGCTCGGCCGAGCCATGCCCATGGGCACCGACGAAGCCGACCGCATGGCTGTCGTCCACCATCACCATGGCGCCGTACTTTTCCGCAAGATCGCAGACGCCGGCTAGGTTGGCGATGATGCCGTCCATGGAAAAGACGCCGTCGGTGGCGATCAGCTTGAAGCGGCTGCCCTCGGCCTTCTTCAGCTCCTCCTCCAGCGCGGCCATGTCGTTGTTGGCGTAGCGGAAACGCCTGGCCTTCGACAGGCGCACGCCGTCGATGATCGAGGCGTGGTTGAGCGCGTCGGAGATGACGGCGTCCTCCTCGCCGAGCAATGTCTCGAACAGGCCGCCATTGGCGTCGAAGCAGGAGGAATAGAGGATCGTGTCCTCCATGCCGAGAAAGGCCGAGATGCGCGCCTCCAGCTGCTTGTGCTCCTCCTGCGTGCCGCAGATGAAGCGAACCGAGGCCATGCCGTAGCCGTAGCGGTCGAGCGCGGCCTTGGCCGCCTCGCGCAGCGCCACGCTGTCGGCGAGGCCGAGATAGTTGTTGGCGCAGAAGTTCAGCACCTTCCCGCCGCCGGCCACCTCGATCTCGGCCGACTGCGTCGAGGTGATCACCCGCTCGGACTTGTAGAGCCCAGCCTCCTTCAGGCCGTCGAGCTGCTCGTCGAGATAGGAAAGAAATGCTGCGGTCATGGCTGCTCACATTCTGGTGCAAGGGACTGTCCGCCCGCGCCGCGCAAAAATCCACCACAAAAACGGCATGCTTGGCGATATGACCCGGGATGAAACATTCGCAGATGCTTTATAAGGACATGGTAACCATTCCGGCGAACTTGTGTCGGCGCAGCCGCCCGGTTCCGGCCCGGTTGGCGGCTCGTTAACCTTTATCGCGCGATGTCTTCAGGCGATACAAGCCCGTAAGGGGGACGCCTCGGGACATGTCGCAGCAGCCGGCGCAAGCCGATTCGAAACGGTTGAGCCTTCTTTTCAAAAGCGCCTATTGGGCGGCCCTGCTCATCATCGCCGGAATGGCGACGGCCTCCTTCATCCTTCTGCAGCAGATGATGTCGGCCCAGGAATACGACCGGGCCGTGCTCGACGTCGTCTCCACGCAAAAGACCCTGTCGCAGCGTATCGTCTTCCTCGCGGCCGCCGCCGATACAGCGCCGCGCGACAAGCAGCCCGCACTCCTGTCTGCGCTGAAGGAGGCGACCGGGCGCTTCGAGAAGAACTACGACCTCCTGCTGGAGCGCATCGGCGCCGACACCCAGCAGCCGGCTTCCCGCGATCCCGCCTCGATCGAGGCCGTGCTGTTCGGCAAGCCGTTCCATCTGGACCATTTCACGGTCGGCCTTGCCGCCAGCAGCAGGCGCCTTGCCTCCGACATCGAGGCAAGGCTGAACGGCCGGTACGGGGCGGAAAACCGCAAGATCGACGGCCCGGACATCTCGCTCGACGCGCCGGTCGCCAACGCCACGCTTTCCGGCTATGCCGCGCTCGCCGAAAGGATCAGCGCGCACGCCCAGGAGAGGTCGCAGCGCCTGTTCACCCTGCACCGTACCCTGTTCTACGCGACGTTCGGCGTGATCGTGCTGGTGGCGCTGTTCATCTTCCGGCCTATGTCCAACGTCATCCTGCGCAAGACGCACGAACTGATCGACGCGCGCAACTCGATGGCCTTCATCGCCATCCATGACGGGCTGACGGGCCTGCACAACCGCACCTTCCTGACCGACCATTTCGATGCGCTGCTGAAAAGCGCGCATCGCCGGCGCGAGCGGGTGGCCGTGGTGCAGCTCGACCTCGACCGCTTCAAGCAGATCAACGACACGCTGGGCCACGCGGCGGGCGACTACGTGCTCATCGCCACGGCGCAGCGCATGCGCGAATCCTGCCGGGCCTCCGACCTGTGCGTGCGGCTGGGCGGCGACGAATTCATCATGGTGCTGAACGGCGCCGGCAGCAGCGAAGACATCAACATGGTGGCCAGGCGCGTGCTGTCGCGCATCAACCAGCCGATCATCTATCAGGGAGCCACCATCCTGCCCGGCGCCAGCGCCGGCATCGCCGTCTATCCGGTCGACGCCGACAACGCGCAGGACCTGCTGGTGCATGCGGACCTCGCGCTCTATTCGGCCAAGAAGCTGGGCGGAGGCGGCGCCTCCTTCTTCTCCGAGCAGCTGCGCCTGGAGCTCGACCACCGCAAGCGGCTGGAGCAGGACATCCAGACCGCGATCATGGAGCGCAGCTTCGAAGTCTATTTCCAACCCCAGGTCTCGCTGAGCAATGGCGGCATCATAGGCGTGGAAGCGCTGGTGCGCTGGAAGCATCCCGAACGCGGCATGGTCTCGCCCGGCGAGTTCATCCCCGTTGCCGAAAAATGCGGGCTGATGGCCGACATCGGCCGCATCGTCATCCAGAAGGCCATCGGCCAGGCCGCCGAATGGCATCGCGCGGGCATCGCCTTCGGACGGCTGGCCGTCAACGTCTCGGGCAGCGAGCTGCGCGAGGCGGATTTCGACGCCTTCCTGTTCCGGACCCTGGAGGCGGCCGGCCTGCCGCCGACGAAGCTGTCGCTGGAGATCGTCGAATCCGTCATCCTGGACGACGAGAAGACCGGGATCGCGGCGAAGCTGCGCCACATCCGCTCTGCCGGCATCCATCTGGAGCTCGACGATTTCGGCACGGGCTACGCCTCGCTCAGCCACGTCAACCCAAACGAGATCGACCGGCTGAAGATCGACCGCCGCTTCGTGCAGAACATCCACGAGAACGGCGACAACTCCAAGATCGTGCGCGCGATCACCGAACTGGCGCGCGGGCTCGGCATCGCGATCGTCGCCGAAGGCGCGGAGACGGAAGCCGAGCTGGAATCGCTGTCGGCGATCGGCTGCGACCAGGTGCAGGGCTATTCCATCGCCTTCCCGATGCCGCAGGACGAGGCGCGCGAATGGCTGGTCGCGCGTTGCCCCCGGCAATCGCGGCTCAGGGTGGTGGCCGGCAGGGCCTGACGGTCAAATCCTGATGCCGAACCTCATGCCGTCGTAGATGGCGGCGTGGATGTTGCGCGAGGCGACCGCGTCGCCGATGCGCAGGACGAGGAAGCTGCCGTCCGGATTGCGCAGCGGGAAGATGTCGCCGCCCTTCACCAGCCTTTCGTAGTCGATGGCGCCGCCATTGCGGGACAGCGGCTTCAGGGCCAGGTAGAGGTCGTCCAGCGGCAGCGTGCCGTGCTCCCCCACCACCTGGTCGACGCGGCGCTCCGCCCTCCAGCCTTCGGCGAAGTCCGAGCCCAGCGTGGCCACCAGCCGGTTGCCCTCGCGCCGCACCGCGAGCAGCCGCGTGTTGATGGTGACGGTCACGCCCTTCTCGTGGAAGGCGCGCATATAGGGCACATGGTTCATGCCGCCCATTTCGGGCGCGAAGAAGCGCTCGGGCGAGACCAGTTCCAGCCGAGACCCTGCATTGGCGATCAGTTCGGCCGCGCCCATGCCCTGATGGCCGCCATTGTCGTCGTAGAGCAGCACGGCCTCGCCCGGCTTGACGCTGCCGGCCATGATGTCCCAGCTCGAAGTGACGAGGTCGCCGCCTGCCGCCAGCGGCGGGTTCTGCGGCACGCCGCCGGTGGCCACCACCACCACGTCGGGGGCGAGCGCCAGCACGTCGTCCTTTTCCGCCCATCTATCGTAGCGGATCTCGACGCCCAGCCGGTCCAATTCGGCCAGGCGCCAGTCGACGATGCCGATCAGTTCCCTGCGACGCGGATTCTGGGTGGCCAGCCGCACCTGCCCGCCGGCCTGGGCGGCAGCCTCCATAACGGTGACATGGTGCCCACGTCCGGCCGCCACCCGCGCCATTTCCAGCCCGGCCGCGCCGGCGCCGACCACGACGACCTTTTTCGCCGGCCCGCCGCTCCTGCGGATGACGTGCGGGATCGACGCCTCGCGCCCGGTGGCGGCGTTGTGGATGCACAGCGCCTCGCCGCCCTCATAGATGCGGTCGAGGCAATAGGTGGCGCCGACGCAGGGGCGGATCTCGTGCTCGCGCCCCTCCATCACCTTCTTCACGATGTGCGGATCGGCGATGTGGGCGCGCGTCATGCCCACCATGTCGAGCTTGCCGGTGGCGATGGCATGGCGCGCCGTGGCGACGTCGGAGATGCGCGCGGCATGGAAGGTCGGGAATTTCGTGGCCGCCCGCACCTCGCCGGCGAAATCGAGATGCGGGGAGGCGCGCATGCCGGCCACCGGGATGACCTTGGTGAGCGCGGCATCGGTCTCGATCGAGCCGCGGATGATGTTGAGGAAATCCACCTTGCCCGATTGCGCCAGCCGCCGGGCGATCTCCACGCCCTCATCCTTCGACAGGCCGGCGGCAAAATCCTCGTCCGCCACCATGCGGATGCCGACGACGAATTCTTCGCCCACCGCCGCGCGCACGGCGTCCAGCACCATGTGCGTGAAGCGCAGCCGATTTTCGAGCGAGCCGCCATATTCGTCGTCGCGATGGTTGGTGGCGGGGGACCAGAAGCCGTCCATCAGATGGCCGTAAGCCTCGAACTCGATGCCGTCCAGGCCGGCCGCCTGGCAGCGCTGGGCGGCGGAAGCATAGTCGGCGACGATGCGCTCGATGTCCCAGTCCTCCGCCGTCTTGGGAAAGGCGCGGTGCGCCGGTTCGCGCACCGGCGAGGCCGAGAGCACCGGCAGCCAGCCGGCCTTGTTCCAGCCGGTGCGGCGGCCGAGATGGGTGATCTGGATCATCACCTTGCAGTCGTGCTCGTGGCAGGCGTCGGCCAGTTCGGAAAGCCAGGGCACGATGGCGTCGTCATAGAGATGCAGATTGCCGAAGGCCGGCGGGCTGTCGCGCGAAACGATCGCCGATCCTGCCGTCATGGTCAGCGCCATGCCGCCCTTGGCCTTCTCCGCGTGATAGAGCCGGTAGCGCTCCTTCGGCATGCCGTCTTCCGAATAGGCAGGCTCGTGGCTGGTCGACATCACCCGGTTCTTCAGTGTCAGGTGCTTCAACCGGTAGGGTTGCAGAAGCGGATCGTTGCTGGCCATGGGCGCTATCCGAAATCCATGCTGGCTGTGGGCTGCAGACGCCCCGGTCGGCGCCTGCATCACCGCAAGACCCAGCTTAGCCGACCTGCGGCCAGCGTCGAGACGCCAGAAGGCGTCCATGGACCGGTCCTGCTATGAAACTTCGGACAACATTATTCGCATTGATACTGGCTGAGCGCCCATTCGCCGGTGACGGAAAGCAGGTCGGCGATCTTCCAGTCGCCGCCGACCCTTTTCAGCTTCCATTCCAGCCGGTGCGGCGCGCCGGCCTCCACGAAGGCGACGACCACGCGAGCCTGGTCGCCTTCGACCGCCTCCAGCATCCTCAGCGTCCTGCCGATCTCGGCCTTGTCCGCCACCGCGTTGTCGAGGGCCATGTTCGGGTCGAGGCAATCGCCCTGTCCGGATTTGCGCAGGACGTCGTTCTTGTCGAGCACGGTCCGGGCGGGATCGGTGAAGCGGTCACGCTCGGCCGGGTCGAGTTCCAGGCCGTAATGCTCGTAGAACGGCTTTATCGCGGCTCCGGGCGATCCGGGCGCCGGCGGCTGGGCTGGAAGATTGTCCTGGCGCGCGGGCGGCGCCGCGGAACCGAGCAGGCCCTCGGCTCGCGCCACGGTTGGAAATCCAATGCCCTCAAAGCCGGTTGCGGCGACCAAAGCCGGCAGCGCGGCAACGGCGAGCACAAGCGACGGCCTCATCCCTGCCCCTCGAATCCATGGCCGATTGGCGTCCCGCATCCAGGCATTTTTGCGGCCACGGCAAGGATGCGGCGCTTTTGCCGTCCTGCCGAATCCCGGTATAGATATTTAATGCCCATCCGCCAGCTTCCAGAAACGATGATCAACCAGATCGCCGCCGGCGAGGTCATCGAGCGTCCCGCCAGCGTGGTCAAGGAACTGGTGGAGAATGCGCTGGATGCCGGCGCTTCGCGCATCGAGGTCGTCACCGCCGGCGGCGGGCTTTCGCTGATCCGCGTCACCGACGACGGCGCCGGCATTCCCGAGCCCGAATTGCCGCTGGCCGTGGCCCGCCACTGCACCTCCAAGCTGGGCGACGACATCCACGACATCCGCTCGCTCGGCTTCCGCGGCGAGGCCCTGCCGTCGATCGGCTCGGTGGCGCGGCTCACCATCCGCTCGCGCACCGCGGGCGGCGACAGCGCCGCCGAGATCGGCCTGGAGGGGGGCCGCCTGCTCGCCCTGCGCCCCGCCGCCGCCAATCGCGGCACGACGGTGGAGGTGCGCGACCTGTTCTTCGCCACGCCGGCGCGGCTGAAATTCATGAAGGGAGAACGTGCCGAAACCGCAGCCACCAGCGACGTGGTCAAGCGCATCGCCATCGCCTTTCCCGCCGTGCGCTTCACCCTTGCCGGCTCCGACCGCTCCATGCTGGACCTGCCGGCCGCCGGTGGCGACGCCGAGGGCCGGCTGGCCCGCATCGCGCAGGTGATGGGCGCCGACTTTCCCGACAATGCCATCGCCATCGACGCCATGCGCGAGGGCGTGCATCTGGCGGGCCACGTCTCCATCCCCTCCTTCACGCGTGCCAACGCGCTGCAGCAATATGCCTATGTCAACGGCCGCCCGGTGCGCGACAAGCTGATCGCCGGCGCCATCCGCGG
>DAOKZN010000113.1:0-7188 GCA_035325625.1 Mesorhizobium sp.
CCACCGCGCGGATCAGCGTCTCGGCCGCCTTGCCGCCGCCGACGATGACGGCGCGGCGCTCCATGCGCCCGTCGCGCGCCCAGCGGCGGATGAGCCGCGACAGCAGCAGCCGGAAGCCGAAGACGAGCGCGAAGCCGGCCACGAACCAGACGCCGAAGATGAGGCGAGAGTAGTTGCCGGACATCTTCATGAGGAAGGCCGCCACCGCCATCAGACCGAAGGCGGCTGCCCAGCACAGGAACATGCGCCCGAAATTGGCCAGAGGCCGCATCAGCGCAGCGACCTGATAGCAGTCCGCGACCTCGAACAGGGCGACCGCCAGCGCGGAGGCCAGCCCGATGATGAGGGGATACTGCCAGGCCAGATGGGTGAAGAAGCCGATATAGGCGCAGTAGATGGCAAGGCCCGAGAGGAACAGCAGCGCGAAGTCGACCAGCCTCAGCACGCCACCCACCATGGCGGCCGACATGGTGTCGCGCCGATACTGCGAGGCCACCTGCCGCGCGACCTCGTTCATGCCCCCGGTATGCGGCTTTTCCGGAGGCGCCTCGAATTTGCGTACCGCGTCCATGGAAAAACGGTGCGCAGGGTCGATCTCGTTCATGGGCGTGTCCGTGGATTTGCTGCCTTGCTATCAAAAGAGAGCTAAGAAAGGCTTGCGGCAACGGATCGCCTTGGAACGGTTTTCGCTATGGGCCGCATGCGGCCGGCGCCCGCGTTACTTTTTCAGGGCGGCGAAATAGGCGCCTTCGATGTTTTCGGCCATCACATCCGCACCGAAGCGGGCCTTCAGGCTCGCCGCATCGGGCATCAGCCGGGCATAGGCGTCCAGATCGGCAAGCGCAGCGGCGATCCTGCCGCCGATCTCGTCGGCGTCGGGCTTGACGAGGGCAGGGGAGCCGGCGCCGAAAATCTCCGGGATGCCGCCGACCGAGGTGGCGACCATCGGCTTGCCGGCGGCCAGCGCTTCCAGCACGATATAGGGCATGGCCTCGGCGCGCGAAGGCACCACCACCAGCCTGGCCAGCGCAAAAGCCTGGCGCGCCGGCATCGGCGGCAGGAAGCGCACGCGCTCCTTCAGGCCGAGCCTTTCCGCCTGCGCCTGATAGCGGGGCAGGTCGTCGCCTGCGCCGACCATGACGGCGGCCAGTGGGCGGCCGAGCCGCGCCTCGGCAAGCGCCAGTGCGTCGAGGAAAAGGTCCGGTCCCTTCAGGTCGCGCATCATGCCGATATAGAGCAGGTCTGCGGCGTCCGGCGCAGCCGGCACAGGCTCGAACTCGGCGGCGAGCAGGCCGTTGTAGACCAGGACGTTGGGGATGGGGGGCTCGCCGATCTTCCTGCGATAGGCCCGCTGCTCGTAATCCGACACGAACAGCAGGGAGTCGGTGAACCGCGACATGGCCCGCTCGATGGCGAAGAACAGCTTGCCGATGGCCGTGTCCTCGTCATAGTGCAGGCTGCCGCCATGCGGTGAATAGAGGCGGGCCACGCGAGACCTTGAAACCCGCAGAAGCGAGCCGAACAGACGCGCATAGGTGCCGCCCTTGGCGCCATGCCCGTGCAGAACGTCCGGCTTCAATTCCTTGATGATCCTGTATGTGCGCCAGGCGGAGGCGGCGTCGCCCGGCCCGATATGCCGCTGCATGGGCGTGCGGTGGACGCCCAGCGCCAGCCGCGGCCTTATGTCCTCGAACAGGCGCTCCTCGAAGGCGCCGCCCGTGGTGGAATCGCACACGATGCCGACCGCGTGCCCCTGCGCAACCTGCGCGTCGGTGAGGTCACGCACATGGCGGAAGATGCCGCCCACCGGCGAGCGGAAGCAGTGGACGATGCGCAGCCTGTTGGTCACGGCGTCAGAACAGGCGTTCGCGCACGTAGATGGTGTCGCCCGGCAGCAGCGGGTCCGAGGTGCGCACCCGGCCGGTCATCACCTTGCCGTTGATGTCGCGCGTGATGTCCACGCTTTCCTGGTTGGCACGCGGCGTGTAGCCGCCGGCGATGGCCACCGCCTTCTGCACGGTGAGGCCGGGCACGTAGGAATATTGGCCGCCCGCGCCCACCTCGCCCATGACGAAGATCGGCCGGTAGCGGTCGATCTCGACGGAGACGTCGGGGTCGCGCAGATAGCCCTGGCGCAGCTTGGCGGCGATTTCGCCTTCGAGCTGCTGGGCGGTGTGCCCGCGCGCCGGGATCGCGCCCACGAGCGGGAAGGCGATGTAGCCCGACTGGTCCACGCTGTAGGTGTTGGTCAGCCCTTCCTGCTCGAACACGGTCACGCGAACGCGGTCGCCCGCGCCCAACTGGTAGGGCTTGTCCAGCACCTCGTGGAATGCGGCGGGCGTCGGCCGGTAGCTCGAGCAGCCGGCGAGCAGCGAAGCCGCAAGCATTGCGCAAATCAGCGAGGCGAAGCTTTTCATGGCCGGACAATTACCCTGGGCTGACGGCCCGCCGCGGCGGGCGATCAAGATCGCGCCTGTTATCCGCCCGTTAGGGTTAATGGGCGGTAAAGGCGGGCCCGCAGAAGGCCTTGCGTGCCGCATTTGAGGGATGCTCCATCATCTTAACCAGTGGGTTACCATGATTGTTTACGGTACGCCGTGCCCAGTTCGGAAGCGGAAGCCATGTCAGGCGTGCAATCAACAGTAGCGGATCTCGATGTCGATCTGAGGCAGCTCTTTGCCTCGCTGGCGAGAGGCTGGAAGCGCATCGCCTTGGTGACGCTGGCGGTGACGGCGCTGGCGTTCGCCGCCGCTTGGCTGGCGACGCCGCACTACAAGGCCGAGACGCGGCTTCTGATCGAGACGCGCGAATCCGTCTTCACCCGCCCGAACGCGGGGGCGGAAAGCGATCGCCCCATCCTCGACGAGGAGGGCGTGACCAGCCAGGTGGAGGTGATCTCGTCCTCCGAGATTCTCAAGCAGGTGGCGCAGAAGCTCGATCTGGCGAAGCTGCCGGAATTCGACGATGCCGCCGCCATGTCTCCGCTGGGGCGCCTGCTGGTCGTCGCCGGGCTGAAGAGCGACCCCGGCGAGATCCCGCCGGAAGAGCGCGTGCTCAAGAAGATGCGCGAAAAGCTCAACGTCTACCGCGTCGACAAGTCCCGCGTCATCGTCATCGAGTTCTCGTCCGAGGATGCCAGGCTTGCCGCCGAGATTCCCAACGCCATCGCCGACGCCTATATCGCCGCGCAGCGCAGCGCCAAGCAGGAATCCAATACGGAAGCCACCGACTGGCTGGCGCCCGAGATCGCCGACCTGTCGAAGCGGGTGAAGGAGGCGGAAGCCAAGGTTGCCGCCTATCGCGGGCAGGCCGACCTGCTGATCGGCCAGAACAATTCCGTGCTGGCCACGCAGCAGCTTTCGGAAATGTCGAGCGAGCTTTCGCGCGTGCGCGCAAGCCGCGCGGCGGCGGAGGCAACGGCGGCGAGCGTGCGCAAGGCGCTTCAGAGCGGCGGCTCTCTCGACGCCTTGCCGGAAGTTCTGTCGTCCACCCTGATCCAGCGCCTGCGCGAACGGCAGGTTCAGTTGAAGTCGGACATCGCCGACCTGTCGACCACCCTGCTCGACAACCATCCGCGCATCCGCGCGCTGCGCGCCCAGCTTGCCGATCTCGATGGACAGATCCGCGCCGAGGCCGGGAAGGTGCTGGCGGGGCTGGCCAACGAGGCCCGCACCGCCCAGGCGCGCGAGAGCCAGCTCGTGGCCGATCTCAACGCACTGAAGGCAGAGTCCGCCCGCGCCGGCGAGCAGCAGGTCGAACTGAACGCGCTGGAGCGCGAGGCGGCGGCGCAGCGGCAATTGCTGGAAACCTACATGACCCGCTACCGCGAGGCCTCCTCGCGCGAGGACCGCAACTATCTGCCGGTGGACGCGCGCGTCTTTTCCCGCGCGGTCACGCCGGTGGAGCCCTATTTCCCGAAGCTGGTGCCCATCGTCGGCGCCGCCTTCGCCGCTTCCCTGCTGCTCATGGCGGTCGCGACCCTGCTGCAGGAGCTGTTCTCCGGCCGCGCCCTGCGCCCCGCCGCCGGCAGCCTGCCGCCGCGGGTGAGAGACGAGGAAATGGGTCAGGCGCAGGCACCTGTTCCGGTTGTAGCGGTTCAGGCACCGGACGAGCCGCCCGCAGCAGAGCCGGATTCCGCTCCGGCCGCCGCCGCGATCGCCGCGGAGGAGGCGCCCGAGGAGATCGGGCCCGCATTGTCCGAGCAGGTGCTGGCCGAGCCCGCACTGCCCGAACCGGTGCTGCCCGAACCGGTGCTGGTCGAGCCCGAAAAGCCCGAACCGGAGCAAACCGAGCCCGACCAATCGGCTCACGGCCAATCGACCCTGGGGCAGATCGGCATCGAAAGAGCGGCCGAGAAAGTTGTCTCCAGCGGCGCGGCGCGGGCGATCTTCGTGTCTCCCGAGGGCGACGAGGCGGCGGCAAGCTCGGTGCTGGTGGCGCGCGAGATCGCGGATGCGGGCCTGCGCGTGCTTCTGCTCGACCTGACCGCTTCGGGGGCAGCGTCGATCCCGATGCTGGAAAGCAGCCGCCTGCAGGGCATCACCGATCTGCTGGCGTCAGAGGCGCAGTTCGGCGAGGTGATCCACGGCGACCGCTATTCCGACTGCCACGTCATTCCGACCGGCACGGCCGATCCGGTGCGCGCCATGCGTGCCGCCGACCGGCTGCCGATCATCATGCAGTCGCTCACCACGGCCTACGACGTGGTGGTGGTGGAGTGTGGCCCGACCGATGCGCAGGGGATCCGGCGCCTGGTCGCGGACGGCACGGAAGTCTTCGTGAGCGTGCTGGAGGCTACCGACACGGTCGCGGACGCCGCGGTGGAGCTCATCCGCAGCGGCTATCCGGACCTGACCCTGGTGACGCCGGTGGGCCACGATACCCCGAAGACGCCGGTGCCGGGCCGCACGGCGGCTTGACGCCGGCCCGCGCCTACCCGTCGTCCTTGGCCGGCTGCCGGCCGGCAGCCTTGCGGCGCAGGTTCTTGGTCAGCGTCCAGATCGTGGGGTTGCTCTTGATGAACGACTTCAGCCGCGCATTCTGCTGAAGCAGGAGGGCAAGCACGCGGCCCTTCGTCGTCAGCGGCACCAGCACGTCGAGATGCTGGGTCTCAAGGTCGCACCATTGCCGCTTGTAGGGCTCGTCGCCGACGGAGAAATCGTAGACGTCCAGCCCTTGTCCGCAGGCTTCCTCGATATTGGCGAAGAACAGGAAGTCGCCGGGGCTGGCGAAAGCCATCTCGTCCTCGGCAATGGAGCTGAACTCGCAGATGAGGCGCTTCTGCGAGCGGCTCGACCCGGTCACTGCCCGCAGCGTGCCCCCGACCTCCAGCCCATGCACGACGAAGGGGGGAACCTTCTCCGCCAGCGCGGCCGCGAACAGCGCATGGAAGAAGGCGCGCACCTGCGCCTCGCCGAACACGTTGGCGATTCCCATGCGCCGGAACCGGGCCTCCTTCATGGCGAAGAACGCGTCCAGCAGTTCGCGCACCTCCTGCCGGCTCGTCGCCTCGATGCGGCGGACGCCGCCGGCTGTCTCGAACTTGCGCATCTGCGAACGGTTCTTCTTGCGCTTGCGCCTGCCGCTGGAGCGCGCCAGAACGGCCTCGAAACCGCCCGAGAGATCGACCGCGAGCGACAGGTTGGGGCTCGCGAACCCGGGCAGCGCCGCCAGCGGGTTGGGCACGTCCTCAAGTTCGGGCGTGAGCCGCTGGAGCGCGACGAGGTCCACATCCGGCCGGGCGGCGGCGATCGCGTCGAACAGCAGCCGCACGGTGCCGCGCGCGAGCGCCTGCGGCCGCGCCGGGTCGACCGGCGCGAAATTGCCGTTGGCGTGCCTTCCGCCCATGAAGCGGGCGATGCGGAAGGGGCCGGACCGCTCCACTTCCAGCGCCAGCGCCAGCAGCGGGCTTCCGTCCAGGCTCGCGGTGGCGAAAATTGCATCGGGGCGCAGCGTATCTGCCCAGTGGCGCACCCACAGCCCGCTCTGGGCCGGCGAGAAAAGCGCGGTGCGGCAGAATGAGTCGTAGGCTGCAAGTGCCTCGGGGGAGGCGGTCGAAACGGCGGTCGCGATCACGCCGCTCGCCACCTTGGGCGGCATGGCCTTGCCGGGCGCGAGGCCTTTGCCGTCGAATGACGCTGCCGCGTCGACCATTTTCCCGCCTTTGAAGCCGTCGTCCCGAGTTTTGCGAAGGCAAACTGTGCCGGGACAGCCTAGGCGCGAAAAGTGAACGAATGATCGACGGGGCGCGGAAAATCGCCGTCTGCCGCCGGCTCGCCTTTCAGCCTTTCGGCTTCGGCTCCAGGATCAGCCACTTGATGATGCCCATGGCCGGCAGCACCCACAGAAGCCCGCTGACGAGGAAGAAAACCAGATGGACGAGCGGCCCGGACTGCGAAAGCTGCGCCACGGCCACGATGGTGGCCACTAGGGAATAGACTACCACCAGCGCCACCAGCAGCACGGTTCCGATCAGCTTCTTCAGGCGAATGGGCACGGGCGGGATCCTTTCACCGGGGTCTCATAGCCCATGACGCCTGCATCTGGAAGCGGTACTGTCCCGCTGCGGCGCGACGGCGTGCCGCGCCGGCCGGCCTTGCCAGTGGCGGCGCCATGGTTCACCAAGCTGCTACTTCGAGAAGCCGGGAAAAACGTCCATGGCAGCCCTAGCCGAGACAGCACGACCCTTGACCGAGAACGACCGGCGCAACCGCACGCTGGTGCGCCTGTGGCTCTATGTGGTGCTGGCGGTGCTGGTGGCGCTGGTCATGGTGGGCGGGGCCACGCGCATGACCGGCTCGGGCCTGTCCATCACCGAATGGAAGCCGATCCACGGTGTCGTCCCGCCGCTCAACGAGGCCGAGTGGCAGGAGGAGTTCGCCAAATACCAGCAGATTCCCCAGTACCAGCAGATCAACAAGGACATGACGCTGGGCGAGTTCAAATACATCTTCTGGTGGGAATGGGCGCACCGGCTGCTGGCCCGCGGGGTGGGCTTCCTGGTGGCGCTGCCGCTTGCCTTCTTCTGGCTGGCGGGGCGGCTCGAACGCGGCCTGAAGCCGCGGCTGGCGGGCCTTCTGGCGCTCGGCGCCCTGCAGGGCGCCATCGGCTGGTGGATGGTCGCTTCCGGCCTTGTCGAGCGCGTCTCGGTCAGCCAGTACCGGCTGGCCACGCATCTGACCATGGCCT
>DAOKZN010000114.1:0-7164 GCA_035325625.1 Mesorhizobium sp.
GGCTTTTTCCTCCATCCGGGGCCTGAGCCCGCCGAGAAGCCGCCAAGCCCGCACCCGAAAGTAACGATCTGTTCAGCATCAATCCGAACGGTGGATTTAGAAGTGGCGGCCTAGGATCGTGCGGGAGAAAATCCGGCCGCGCGCCGACAGGATTGGAGATCGATCGGATGATGGAGGCCGGAACCGTCTTTACGGCCGTGTCCCTGATGATGCTCGCCAACGGCGTGGTTCTCGCCGTCGCTTCGCACGACTGGCCGGCCGCGCTGCGGCCTGCGGCGATCTACTGGCAGGCCGGAACGATGCTGATCGCCGCCGGCTGCGCCGTCTTTGCGTTCGGCGCGCCGTTGCCGCGGCCTGTCATGCTGGTCGGCGCGAACGGCTTCATCGTCTTCGGCCTGACGGCCTATTACGCCGCGCTGCAGCAATTCGACGGCATTCGCCCCGCCAGGTGGCAGTTCCTGCCCGCGGTAGCGGCCACCGCATGCGTGGCCTGGTTTTCCACCGTCACGCCCAATTTCCAGATCCGCATCGTCGTCGTTTCAGTCGTCTGGGTCTGGCTGCTGCTCGCCTCCATATCGACGCTCCTTGGCGGCTGGCACGGGGCGACCTCGCTCAGCCGGAAGATCCTGACCGGCATCTTCGTCCTGGTGACGACCTATGCGGTCGCAAGGCTCATCGTCTATCTGCAAATGGCGCCCGGTCCGGACTTCGCCGTCGAATCCGGCGAAAACTGGCTGAACCTGCTGTCGCCCATCTTCATGACCCTGCTGCCGGTCGTCGGCACGACGGCCTTCCTGCTGATGTGCTCCGACAATCTCAGGCGGCAGCTCGAGACCGCCGCTTCGACCGACTATCTCACCGGACTGCCGAACCGGCGCACCCTTGCCAAATGCGGCGCGGAAAGATTCCGCAAGGCTAGGGAGCACGGCACCGGCCTTGCCGTGGCGGTCCTCGACATCGACAACTTCAAGGCGATCAACGATGCCCACGGCCATGACGTGGGAGATAGGGCGCTGGTTCATGTGGCCGGCCATCTGCACGCGCAGATCCGCAAGGCCGACATGATCGCGCGCACCGGCGGCGAGGAGTTCGCCGTCCTGCTGGCCGACCCCGACCATGCCGCGGCCATTGCCGCCGTGGAACGGATGCGCCGCGCGGTCGAGCAGGCGCAGTTCAACACCGGAACGGCACGCTTGTCCGTCACCATATCTGCGGGCGTCGCCGTCTACCGCGCGGGCGACACGGCGTTCGAGGACATGCTCCTGCGCGCGGACCAGGCCCTCTACATGGCCAAGTCCGCCGGCCGCAACCGCGTCGAGAGCGCGCGTCTGGCCCTTGTTCCGGCACAGCGCGCCGGCACCGGGGACGGAGGCGCCGACAGGCATCAATTTATCGCGCATGTTCCGCGAGCCGAGCACGGCCGCTGAACGCTTCCGGATGCTTTTGCGTGAAGGCTACGGCCTTGCCCAGCCCCCGGAGTGGGGGCACCGGTCACACCGGCCAGGGGCGAGCCCGGCCGGTCAGCCCAGTTGCCGCTGGATGGCCAAGCTGGCGCGCAGCGAGAGCGCCGCGATGGTCAGCGTGGGATTGGCGGTCGCCGATGTCGGGAAGACGGACGACCCGACGATGAACAGGTTGTGATGGTCGTGGCTTCTGAGTTCCCTGTCCACGACCGAGTTCTTCGGGTCCGTTCCCATCTTCGCCGTGCCGATGATGTGGCCGGCACCAGCGGCAGACGGGGAATGGTTGACGCCGGAGGTGCCGAGCGCGTCGAAGATTTCCTGATGCGCCTTCGTGGCCTCCGCAAGCCCGGCCTTGACGTAGTCGTCGAGCCGGTAGGCGATCTGCGGAAGCGGCACGCCGTAGCGGTCCTTCTCCGACCCGTGCAGCGTGACGCGGTTTTCCGGGTCGGGCAGTTGCTCGATCAGCGAGGCTAGGCGCACATGACGCGACGTGGCGTCGCGCAGCGCCATGTCCAGCGCCTTGCCGCGCAGGCCCTGCTTCACCAGTTCGGCGGCCGAGGTCACCGGCGCGCCGGTCGGCCATGAGTGGCCGTCATTGCCGATCTCGATGCGGAACGCGCCGCGATCGCGGCGGAACTCTCCGTCGCCGAGATTCTCGACGCCGGAGGTGGAAAGCGGCCCGCGATACGGCCAGACCGGCTCGTCGGCCGATGCCCAGCTGAGCTGGGTCGGATGATCCATGAGGTTGCGCCCGACCTGATCGGACGAGTTGGCGACGCCGCCCGGCACCCGTTCCGAGGCCGAAGCCAGAAGCAGGCGCGGCGTCTCGACAGCATGCGCGGCGATGACGAACAGCCTGCCGGTGGCGCGGCCGGTGCTGCCGTCGCGGCGGGTGAAGCGCACGGCCGTCACCGTTCCGTCGGGACCGGTCTCGACGAAGGTCGCCGTGGTCGCCGCGTGCACCTCGGCGCCCCTGGACCTGGCCCGCTCCACATGCACGCTCGCATCGTACTTCGCCTGCACCGGGCACACGGGGATGCAGCTTGCGCTGCCGCAGCAGGCAGGGCGCTCCTCCCGCTCCACCGAGTTGCGCGCCTGCGGCGTCGGGCTGACATGATAGGCGGTTCCGGCGAGCCTGCCGGCGAAGACCTTGTCGAGATAGGTCTGCGGGATCGGCGGCATCGGATAGGGGGCCGAGCGCGTGGCGGCGGGCGGGGAGCCGGGCTCTCCGGAAACGCCGAGTTCGTGCTCGGCTTCGACATAGAAGGGCTCGATCTCGTCGTAGCCCAGCGGCCAGTCGCTGCCGCGGCCGTAGAGGCTCGCCAGCCTGAAATCGTTCGGCGACATGCGGATCGCCGTGCCGAGCCAGTGCCAGGTGGTGCCGCCGACCGCCTTGATATAGGTGCTGAGGAACTTGTCCGGCCCCGTCTGGCGATACCAGTAGTCCGGATTCCAGGCCAGCGGATGGTCCGCGTCCGGGCCGACCGGATAGGCCGATTCCGGCGTCTTGATGAGCGCGCCCTGGAAGCGCTCCACCGCCTGCGAACGGTCCACCTCGTCGCCTGCCTCGAGCACCACCACCTGCACGCCCGCCCCCGCGAGGCGGTCGGCGATCAACGCGCCCGCGACACCGGAGCCGACGATGACGACATCTGCCTGAAGATCGGCCATGGGGTCAGCCCTCGCCCGGGGGAAGGGCCCAATAGCCCGTTTCGCCGCCGCACCATGCCTGCGGCTTGGTGTAGTCCAGCGCCTTCCAGACCAACGCATCGGTGTAGGTGACGACCTCCTCGCCCGATGCTGTCTGCTGGACGCCCGAATACCAGCCGGTGACGATTTCCTGGTCGAGCGCGGGATCGGCTGCCCCGCCCGCGAGGGCCGCCAGCGCATCCGCCTTCCCCGCGGCCAGCAGGTTCGACAGGAATTTTCCGGCAATATCGGCATCGAGGTCATCGGTGTCGGCTTCCAGAAGCCGGGCCGAGAGCGAAACGAAATCCGCGGCCGTCATGGATGCGGCGGACGCGAACCTGGCGCCGCACACCAGCGCCAGCGCGGTTCCGCCTCCAAGCGCCAGCAGGCTTCGCCGCGTCAGCCTTGCGTGCATGCCCTTGCCAGGATCGCTCATGTCGTCGCCGACTCCCGCCTTGATGCCAAAGGCAGATGTCATCGCAGCTATGTCTTTAACGATCCTTAAGAGCCGGTGCCGCCACAGCGCGGCAGGGCGCCGGCGGCCCTTCGACCGCCAGCAGTCCCGATCAATAATCCGGCAGGCGCCGCACCGCGCCCTTGTCGGCGCTGGTGGCGAAGGCGGCATAGGCCCTGAGCGCGGTGGAGACCTGCCGCTTGCGCTTTTCCGCCGGCTTCCAGCCCTTGGCGCCCTGCTCGGCGCGACGCTTGTCCAGCTCGGCCTCGTCCACGGCGAGACGGATGATGCGGTTGGGAATGTCGATCTCGATGGTGTCGCCGTCGCGCACCAGGCCGATGGCTCCGCCTTCCGCGGCTTCCGGCGAGACGTGGCCGATGGAAAGCCCCGAGGTGCCGCCGGAGAAGCGCCCGTCGGTGACCAGCGCGCAGGCCTTGCCCAGCCCCTTCGACTTCAGATAGCTGGTGGGATAGAGCATCTCCTGCATGCCCGGGCCGCCGCGCGGTCCCTCGTAGCGGATGACGACCACGTCGCCCGCCTTCACCTCGTTGCCGAGGATGCCCTTGACCGCCGCGTCCTGGCTTTCGAACACCTTGGCCGGGCCGGAGAATTTCAGGATGGATTCGTCCACGCCGGCCGTCTTCACGATGCAGCCGTCCAGCGCCAGATTGCCCTTCAGCACGGCAAGCCCGCCATCCCTGGAGAAGGGGTGCACGGCGTCGCGGATCACTCCGGTCTCGCGGTCGAGGTCGAGCTCGTCCCAGCGCCGGTCCTGGCTGAAGGCCACCTGCGTCGGCACGCCGCCGGGCGCCGCCAGGTAGAAGTCGCGCACGCTCTGGCTGCCGGTGCGGGAGATGTCCCAGTGCTCGATGGCCTGGCCCAGGCTGGCCGCGTGCACGGTGGGCAGGTCGCGGTTGATGAGCCCCGCCCTGTCGAGCTGGCCGAGGATGGCGAAGATGCCGCCGGCGCGGTGCACGTCCTCCATGTGCACGTCCGCCTTGGCGGGCGCCACCTTGCACAGGCAGGGCACCCGGCGCGACAGGGCGTCGATATCGGCAAGCGTGAAGTCCACGTCGCCCTCATGCGCGGCGGCCAGAATGTGCAGCACCGTGTTGGTGGAGCCGCCCATGGCGATGTCCAGCGCCATGGCGTTCTCGAAGGCGCCCTTGGAGGCGATGGTGCGCGGCAGCGCGGTCTCGTCGCCCTGCTCGTAGTAGCGCTGCGCCAGATCGACGATCAGGTGTCCCGCCTCCACGAACAGCCGCTTGCGGTCGGCATGGGTGGCCAGCGTCGAGCCGTTGCCGGGCAGCGACAGGCCGAGCGCCTCCGTCAGGCAGTTCATGGAATTGGCGGTGAACATGCCCGAGCAGGAGCCGCAGGTCGGGCAGGCGGAGCGCTCGATGATCTTGACGTCCTCGTCCGAGACCTTGTCGTCGGCGGCCGCCACCATGGCGTCGACCAGGTCCAGCGCATGCTTCTTGCCCTGGAGCACCACCTTGCCGGCCTCCATCGGCCCGCCGGAGACGAAGACGGTGGGGATGTTGAGGCGCAGCGAGGCCATCAGCATGCCGGGCGTGATCTTGTCGCAGTTGGAGATGCACACCATGGCGTCCGCGCAATGGGCGTTGACCATGTATTCCACCCTGTCGGCGATGATCTCGCGCGAGGGCAGCGAATAGAGCATGCCGTCATGGCCCATGGCGATGCCGTCGTCCACGGCGATGGTGTTGAATTCCTTGGCGACGCCGCCCGCCTGCTCGATCTCGCGCGCCACAAGCTGGCCGAGGTCCTTCAGGTGCACATGGCCCGGCACGAACTGCGTGAAGGAATTGACCACTGCGATGATCGGCTTGCCGAAATCCGTGTCCTTCATGCCCGTGGCGCGCCACAGGCCGCGCGCGCCGGCCATGTTGCGGCCATGGGTGGTGGTGCGGGAACGATAGGGAGGCATGGGACTGTCCTTGCTGCCTGGGCCGCCCTGGAGGGCCGCCTCGAAATTGGGTCGCAGCGTTATATACGCCGTGGACGGCGCTGGCCATGCTTTTGCTGTGCGCCAACTGGGCATCGTGCGCGCAGCGATCGATCCCTTCCATGGCCGTTGTAGGATTGCGCGCGGCGCGCACGTCCTTGAGGCGACGGCGAGTGAAAACGCCGTTCAGCCGGGCGGGTCGAAGTCGGTCATAGCGAGGAGAGCGTCATGCAGAAGATCAGTCCATGCCTGTGGTTCCGGAACGAGGCCGAAGAGGCGGCCGACTTCTATGTTTCGATCTTTCCCGACGCGAAGAAGGGAACCGTGCTGCGGAGCGGCGAAAGCGGGCCGGGGCCCGCGGGCAGCGTCGTGATGGTGGGTTTCGAGCTGGCCGGCCAATCGTTCCAGGCGCTGAACGGCAACTCCGAAGACAGGTTCAACAACGCCATCTCGTTGTCCATCGACTGCAAGGACCAGGCCGAGGTCGACCACTACTGGGACAGGCTGATCGGCGACCGCGGCAAGGAGATCGCGTGCGGCTGGCTCAAGGACCGCTATGGCGTGTCGTGGCAGATCGTGCCGGAAATTCTGCCCCGGCTGTTGAACGACCCGGACAAGGCCAGGGCGGGCCGGGTGATGCAGGCGATGATGAAGATGATCAAGATCGACGTCGCCAGGATAGAAGAGGCGGCGAAGGACTGAGGCGGGGAAATCCCGGCCAAGAAAGCGGCGGGTCGGGCCGCCGCTTTCCGTGTCTCAGCGGTGCCGGCGCCTCAATGCTGCGGTGCAGGCTCTCCCGCCGGTGTGGCAGCCTCTTCCTGCGCCGCACGATCCTTGTGGGCGAGGAAGGTGTAGAACATCGGCACCACGAACAGCGTGAACATGGTGCCGACCAGGATGCCGGAGAAGATCACCAGGCCCATGGAATAGCGCGCCGCCGCGCCCGCGCCCTGCGCGGTGATCAGCGGCACCACGCCCAGCGCCATCGCCGCCGTCGTCATCAGGATCGGCCGCAGGCGCACCTTGGCCGAGGCGACGATGGCCTCGAAGCGGCCCAGGCCGTGCTCCTCGCGCTGCTGGTTGGCGAATTCCACCAGCAGGATGCCGTGCTTGGTGATGAGGCCGATCAGGGTGATGAGGCCCACCTGGGTGTAGATGTTGAGCGTGCCGAGCCCGATGTTGAGCGGTATGATGGCGCCGAAGATCGACAACGGCACCGACATCATGATGATGAGTGGGTCGCGGAAGCTCTCGAACTGCGCGGCGAGCACCAGATAGATGACGATGACGGCGAGCGAGAAGGCGATGAGGATGGTGTTGCCCTGCTCCTTCTCCAGCCGCGACTGGCCCGAATAGTCGACGAAGAAGCCGGCCGGCAGCACGGAGCGGGCGACTTCCTCGATCGTGGAGAGGCCGGTTCCGGTGGTCACGCCCGGCAGCGGCAGCGCCGAGATGGTGGCGGAGTTCAGCTGGTTGAACTGCTCGATGGCCGCCGGCGAGGCGTTGGTGGAGATGTGGACCACCGCCGAAAGCGGCACCATCTCGCCGGTGGCGCTGCGCACGAAATATTCGCCCAGCCGCTGCGGGTT
>DAOKZN010000115.1:0-3282 GCA_035325625.1 Mesorhizobium sp.
CATGGCCGTCGCCGAACAGGTTGAAGGGGTCGCCCATGTTCCGGTAGTAGCCGGC
Source organism: Mesorhizobium sp. (assembly GCA_035325625.1). Lineage (GTDB taxonomy): Bacteria > Pseudomonadota > Alphaproteobacteria > Rhizobiales > Rhizobiaceae > Mesorhizobium. Next base: position 56 of record DAOKZN010000115.1, read on the forward strand.
GCGCCCCGAGCGGTGCTGGGCGAAGTCGGGCGACGAGCGCATGCCGGCGGCGGTGCCCATCTTCCAGGTCGGGCGATGGCCGGTCAGCGCCTCCTTCTGGAAGCGGGCGATCTCGGAGTCGGCCAGGCCGGAGAAATAGTTGAAGCCCTTGTTGTATTCGCGCACGTGGTCGAAGCAGAAGCGGAAATACTCGCCCTCCTTCATGCGGCCCACCGGCGCCCGGTGCGTGCCGGGCTGCTTGCAGCCGTCCCACTGGCAAGCCGGCGCGCGCGACTTCAGCTCCGCGTCCGGGTCCGGCCGCACGCGGATCTTGTCGAAATATTTCGGATACGGCTTCATCGTGCCGATCTATGATCCTTTCGCCGGTGCGAAACAAGAATTGACATTTGCGACGATGGCCCTAACCGCTGAATCGCGGGCCGCGGCAGGCCGGGCCGGCGCATGCGCAACGGCAATGTGGTGAAGGAGAGCGGCGATGTCCATACAGGCTGCGATGGAAAGAAAGCTGCGCCAGGCGTTCTCGCCCGAGCGCCTGGCGGTGCTCGACGAAAGCGGCCTGCATGTCGGCCACCGCAACGAGGACGCCGGCCACGGCGCCACCTTCGACGGCGCGGGCGAGACGCATTTTCGCGTGCGCATCGTCGCCGCCGCCTTTGCCGGCATGAGCCGCGTCGAGCGCCATCGCGCCGTCAACGCCGTGCTGGCCGACGAGATCGCGGCGGGCGTGCATGCGCTGGCCGTGGAGCCGTCCGCTCCGGGCGAGCCGACGCGCTGGTAGGCCGCCGCTCCTATCCGCGCTCGACTAGGAAGCGGTGGCCCCCCGGCATCGGCGCCGCCTCGACCAGCAGGTGGCCGTCCTCGGCCAGGAAGGCGGGAATGTCGACCACGGCCAGCGGATCGGTGGTCTCCAGCCACAGCCGGCTGCCCGGGGCCATGCCGCCGAGGCGCTTGCGCGCCTTCAGCACCGGCAGCGGACAGTTGAGCCCTTTGAGGTCGTAGATGGCGGCGGGCCCAGGCAAAGGCGGCCGCGCTCAGCCGCCGAACATGCCGAGCAGGCGCTGCTTCAGCCGGGAGACCGTGCCGGCCGATTCGCTGCTGGCCGTCTGCGTGGCCTCGGCCGCATCCGCCGCCGGCGCGACGACCACGGGCGCGGCCGCCGCTTCCGTTGCCTTCTGCTGCCTGGCCGCTTCGGCGGCGGCAAGCTGTTGCGCCTTCTCGGCTTCCTTGGCCGCCTTCGCTGTCGCGATCGCCGCGGCCTTCTCCTCGGCGGCTTTGCGCTTGGCTTCCTTTTCCGCGTCCAGCGCCGCCATCTTGCGGCCCGCCGGCGAATCGATGCGGCCCATGCGCGCCGTCTCGCTCACCGTGCCGTCCGAATTGAGCGACGGCGGCTCGATCGGCACGCGCTCGCCGCGGGCGCGCCGGCGCGACCAGTCGGCGACGATGTTGGCCTCCTTGAGACCGGCGATCGTCGGCTTGGCCGGCGGCACGCTGGCCTTCAGCGCGCTGGAGAAGGCGGCGTCATAGCTCTTCTGATAGGACGTATAGGCCACTTTCAGCGCATCGGGCTGCGTCGTGGCCGGGCAGGCGCCGCCCGGGTTGAAGGGCCGGCCGTCGGCGGCGATCTGGTTGAAGACGTAGCGCTTCTCGCACACGTCCACCTTTGGCGGCACCTTGGTCAGCTCGAAATTGTCGTAGCCCACTTTCAGCATCTTCCAGAACTCGTAGTTCGGGTCGTTGCGGTAGCGCGCCATGTTGGCCGCCGTCATGCGGAAGGGGAAAGCCTGGATCTGGAACTCGGTCTGGCCGCCCTGGAAGGCGTCGCGGCCGAAGGCGTAGATCTCCTCGATCTGCGGGTCGTTCATCGAGTAGCAGCCCGACGACGAGCAGGCGCCGTGCACCATCAGGTTCGATCCGGTGCGGCCGTTGGCGCGGTCGTAGGCGTTGGGATAGCCGATGTTGAAGGCCAGGTGATAGTTCGAGCGCGGGTTCATCTGCGCCGGGCGCACGGTGTAGAACCCTTCGGGCGCCTGCCGGTCGCCCTCGGTGTATTTGGGGCCGAGCTTGCCCGACCATTTGCAGATCGGGTAGGTGGCGATGATGTCGTAGCGGCCGTTGGTCTTCTGCTTCCAGATCTCGACCGTGTTCTCTTCCTTGAAGATGCGCGCCATGATGGGCGCGTTCTTGTTCATGCCCTTGGCCTTCATCGTCGCCAGGACCTTGTCGGGCAATTGCCGGTTGGCATATTGCGGCGCGAAATCCGAGACCGAGGATTCGGAGCAGCCGGCGAGGCCGAGGGCGGCGATCACAAATCCGGCGCGGGCAAGCTTGGCGAACATGATTGCAGCAGTCGTCTCTGTCTTCTGGCCGCACCCCTGCGGGGCGCGGACGCAATGCCGAACGTCCGGGACACTAGGCTCGTTAACCTTGAAAAATCCTTACCGCAAGCGACAGCCCGTCGTCCCCATCCGCCATAGAGCCGCAAGCGGCGGCATTTTTGTGGCAAGAATGCGTTTGCGGCCTTCGCGGCCGGCCCGCCTTTAGAGGCTGCGGCCCATCGCCAGGTATTTTTCCCGGCGCTGCTCGCGGAAATCCACGTTGGAGACGGCGAAATCCTTCATGGTGCGGGCCAGAAGATCGCCGGTGGCGGCGATCACCGTCTCGGGCCCGCGGTGGGCGCCGCCCAGCGGCTCGGGGATGATGGCGTCGATGACCTTCATCTCCAGAAGATCCTGCGCGGTGATCTTCATGCTGGTCGCGGCGTCCCTGGAGCGGGTGGTGTCGCGCCACAGGATGGAGGCGGCGCCCTCCGGCGAGATGACCGAATAGATGGCGTGCTCCAGCATGTAGACGCGGTTGGCGGTGGCGATGGCGATGGCGCCGCCCGAGCCGCCCTCGCCGACGATCACCGAGACGGACGGCACCTTCAGCGCCAGGCACGCCGAGGTGGAGCGCGCGATCGCCTCGGCCTGGCCCCGCTCCTCGGCATCGACGCCGGGGAAGGCGCCGGCGGTGTCCACCAGCGTCACCAGCGGAATCTTGAAGCGGTCGGCGAGTTCCATGATGCGCACGGCCTTGCGGTAGCCTTCCGGCCGCACCGAGCCGAAATTGTGCTTGAGGCGGCTGGCCGTGTCGGAGCCCTTCTCCTGGCCGATCACCGCCACCGGCTCGCCGCGGAAGCGGGCGAAGCCGCCGACGATGGCCTGGTCCTCGCCGAAGCCGCGGTCGCC
>DAOKZN010000115.1:3382-7119 GCA_035325625.1 Mesorhizobium sp.
GGAAGCGGGCGAAGCCGCCGACGATGGCCTGGTCCTCGCCGAAGCCGCGGTCGCCGGCCAGCGGCGTGAAATCCTTGAACAGGCCCCTGACGTAGTCGAGGCAGTGCGGCCGGTCGGGATGGCGCGCCACCTGCACCTTCTGCCACGGCGTCAGCGCCTTGTAGGCCTCGCGCAGCGCGTCGCGCGAGCGCTTCTCCAGCCGCGCGATCTCGTCGGCCACGTCCACCGCCTCGCCGCTCTCCGACAGCTTCTTCAGCTCCAGGATCTTGCCTTCGAGGTCGGCGACGGGCTTTTCGAAATCGAGATAATTATACATGCGCGAGCGGACCAATACGCCGGAGGACTGGGATGGGAGGAACCTGGAAGCAGGGTCCGAGCGGTGGAACGTCGCCCTCACATAGCGACATGGGGCCTAGTCGGCAAGCGGATGGTGCTCGTTGACCAGCCGCACCAGGCGCTCCTCCAGCACATGGGTGTAGATCTGGGTGGTGGAAATATCGGCATGGCCGAGGAGCTGCTGCACGGCGCGCAGGTCGGCGCCGTTCTGCAGCAGGTGGCTGGCGAAGGCATGGCGCAGCACGTGCGGCGAGACCTTGGCGGCCGCGATGCCGGCGCGCGCCGCCAGCCTCTTCAGATCGCGGGCGAAGACCTGCCGCGGCAGGTGGCCGCTGTCCGAGCCGGCCGGAAACAGGAACGGGCTTTCCGCCAGCGCGGGCACCTTTCCGCGCGCGGCAAGCCAGGCTTTCATGGCCGCCCGCGCCTTGGCCGACAGCGGCACCATGCGCTCCTTGCCGCCCTTGCCGCGCACCATGAAGAAGCGGTCGTCGCGCTGCGCCACCGCCGCCGGCAGGCCGACCAGCTCCGAGACCCGCAGGCCGGTGGCGTAGAGCACCTCGACCAGCGCATGCAGCCGGAGCGCGGCCAGCGCATCGCCGCCGCCCTGCGCGGGATCGGCGGCCTCCAGCGCGGCGCGGTCCAGCAGGCGCGCCGTCTCGGCCTCGCCCATGACCTTCGGCAGCGGCCGGCCCTTTTTCGGGCTGTCCAGCGTGCCGGTGGGGTCGTCGCCGCGCAGCCCCTCCGCATAGAGGAACTTGAAGAACTGGCGCAGCGCCGACAGCTTGCGGGCCTGCGAGGTCGGCGCGAAGCCGCGGGCGGCGACGCCGTCGAGATAGGCGCGGATGTCGGCCGCACCTGCCGCCGCAAGATCGCCCCCGATGCCGGCGGCGGCGTCCTCCAGGTCGCGGCGATAGCCGGCCAGCGTGTTTTCGGCTGCGCCCCGCTCGGCGCTCATCATCTCCAGGAAGGCCTCGATGCGGGCGGCGCTGCTCATCGCTTCGGCGCGAGCTTTTCGGCGGGGATGCGCACCGACAGCTCCGCCTGCTTCGGCTGTACGAACATCACCAGCGCGAACATGGTGCCGTAGGCGATGCCGGCGAGGATGGCCAGCGTCACGACGAAGCGGAACAGTGTCGGCATCGGTCCTTCGGGTGGTCGGCGCGTTGAAATACGTGCCGTTATGGGACGCCGGCCACGGCATTTCAAGCCGGTGGTTTCCGTCGGGGCCCGGAAGCAGGCGGCGCTTGACGCCACAGGCCTTTTCATGTCGATACGCGGACGATGAGTGAACAGGCAAACATCCTGCCGGGCAGCGGCGTTTCCGCCCTGCCTCAGCGGCTCGGCAGCCGCTCCATCGTCTTCGTCGGCCTCATGGGCGCCGGCAAGACGGCGATCGGCCGCAAGGTGGCGACGGCGCTTTCGCTGCCCTTCATCGACAGCGACCACGAGATCGAGGCCGTGTCGCGCATGACCATCCCCGAACTGTTCGAGCGCTACGGCGAGGCGGAGTTCCGGGCGCTGGAGCAGCGCGTCATCCTGCGCCTGCTGGAGGGCGGACCGCAGGTGCTTTCCACCGGCGGCGGCGCCTACATGAACCCGCAGACGCGCGAGGCCATCGCCGCGCACGGCGTCTCGGTGTGGCTGAAGGCCGATGTCGACCTTTTGATGGAGCGCGTCTCCAAGAAGCAGAACCGGCCGCTGCTGAAGAACGACGATCCGCGCGGCGTGCTGAGGCGGCTGATGGAAGAGCGCTATCCCGTCTATGCGGAAGCCGACGTCACCGTGGTGACGCGCGACGAGCGCAAGGAAACCATCGCCGCCGAGGTGATCGAGGCGCTGGGCGGGCATCTCGGCCTGATCCAGACGTCACCCGAGGGAGAAGCACGACCATGAGCGCCACGGTGAAGGTCGAAGTGGGGCTCGGCGAGCGCGCCTACGACATATTGATCGGCCCCGGCCTGCTGGCGCATGCCGGAGAGGAGATCGCCCGCCGCCTGCCGGGCGCGCGGGCGGCCGTCGTCACCGACGAGAACGTCGCCGCCGCGCATCTCGATGCGCTCAAGGCCGGGCTTGAAGCGGGCGGCATCGCCGCCGCCGCAGTCATGACGCTGCCGGCCGGCGAGAAGACCAAGAGCTTTTCCCACCTGCAGGACGTGGTGGACGGCGTGCTCGCCGCCCGGCTGGAGCGTCGCGATGTGGTGATCGCGCTCGGCGGCGGCGTCATCGGCGACCTTGCCGGCTTCGCCGCCGGCATCGTGCGGCGCGGCATGCATTTCGTGCAGGTGCCGACCTCGCTGCTGGCGCAGGTCGATTCCTCCGTCGGCGGCAAGACCGGCATCAACAGCCCGCGCGGCAAAAATCTCGTGGGCGTCTTCCACCAGCCGCGGCTGGTGCTGGCGGATACGGACGTGCTCGACACGCTTTCCCCGCGCGAGTTCCGCGCCGGCTATGCCGAGGTCGCCAAATACGGGCTGATCGACCGGCCGGACTTCTTCGCCTGGCTGGAGAAGAACTGGCGCGAGGTGTTTTCCGGCGGGCCGGCGCGCACCGAGGCCATCGCCGAATCCTGCCGCGCCAAGGCGGACGTGGTGGCCCGCGACGAGTTCGAGACCGGCGACCGCGCGTTGCTCAATCTCGGTCACACTTTCGGCCATGCGCTGGAGGCGGCGGTGCATTATGACGGCGCCCGCCTCGTCCATGGCGAGGGCGTGGCCATCGGCATGGCGCTGGCGCATCGCTTCTCCGCGCGCATGAACCTGGCCAGTCCCGACGATGCCGCCCGCGTCGAGGCGCATCTGAAGACGGTCGGCCTGCCGTGGCGCATGGCCGACATTCCAGGCGAGCTGCCGGGCGCGGAAAGGCTGCTCGACTACATCGCCCAGGACAAGAAGGTGTCGCGCGGCACGCTCACCTTCATCCTCACCCATGGCGTCGGGCAATCCTTCATCGCCAGGGACGTGCCGGCTTCCGAGGTGCTTTCCTTCCTCATGCAAAGTCGCCCGGGATGAAGGAGGCCGGCTGGATCGTCGCCGGCGCGCTGGCCGCGCTGGGCCTGCTGGCCGCCGTCTTCCACGCACGCCTGGCCGCGATGCTGGGCTATGAGCGCAGGGCGGCGACGCCCCGGGACAGCGAGGACGCCGTCCGGCCCGACCGCAACGGCCAGCCCGCCGACAGCAGCACCAGGCGCCTGGACGCGCTGTTTGCGCTCACCGAGCTGAACGAGCTGGAAGTGTCGGACGTGATGGTGCATCGCACCAACATGCGCTCGGTCAATGCCGACAATCCGCCGGAGGCGGTGGTGCGCGAGATCCTGCAGAGCCCGCACACGCGCCTGCCGCTGTGGAAGGGCTCGCTCGACAACATCGTCGGCGTGCTGCACGCCAAGGACCTGCTCAGGGCGC
>DAOKZN010000116.1:0-7077 GCA_035325625.1 Mesorhizobium sp.
TGGAGAACGTGCCGCACCTGGCCGACGTGGAGCGGCTGATCCGCATCCTCGGCAATCACGGCGTCGACTATTCGGTCAACGGCAAGCGCGACCACCAGAACGGCACCAACGGCTATGCCCGCACGCTGAACTTCACCGCCCGCGACATCGTGGACACCACCGCGCCTTATGATCTGGTGTCGAAGATGCGCGCTTCGTTCTGGGTGATCGGCCCGCTGGTGGCCCGCATGGGCGAGGCGAAGGTCTCGCTGCCCGGCGGCTGCGCCATCGGCACGCGCCCCGTGGACCTGTTCATCGACGGCCTGCAGGCGCTGGGCGCCGACATCGACGTGGACAACGGCTATGTCGTGGCGCGGGCGAAGAATCGGCTGCGGGGCAACCGCTACGTCTTTCCGAAGGTGTCGGTCGGCGCCACGCATGTGCTGATGATGGCGGCGACGCTGGCGCGCGGCGAGACCGTGCTGGAGAACGCCGCCCGCGAGCCGGAAGTGGTCAACCTCGCCGAATGCCTCAACGCGATGGGCGCGCGGATCTCCGGCGCCGGCACCCCCACCATCACCGTCGAGGGCGTGGACGAGCTTTCGGACGCCAGCGTGCGCGTCATCCCCGACCGCATCGAGACCGGCACCTACGCCATGGCCGTGGCCATGACCGGCGGCGACGTGCTGCTGGAAGGCGCCCGGCCGGACCTGCTGGAGGCAGCGCTGGACGTGCTCGTGCGGACCGGCGCCGAAATCACGCCCACCAACGAGGGCATCCGCGTCAGGCGCAACGGTGCGGGCATCGCGCCGGTGGACGTCACGACCGAGCCCTTCCCCGGCTTCCCCACCGACCTGCAGGCCCAGTTCATGGGCCTGATGACCATGGCGAGCGGCAGGTCGCGCATCACCGAGACGATCTTCGAGAACCGTTTCATGCATGTGCAGGAACTGGCCCGGCTGGGCGCCCACATCACGCTTTCCGGCCAGACCGCGATCGTGGAAGGCGTTTCGAAGCTGAAGGGCGCGCCGGTGATGGCCACCGACCTGCGCGCCTCCGTGTCGCTGGTCATCGCCGGCCTCGCGGCCGAGGGAGAGACCACCGTCAACCGCGTCTATCATCTCGACCGCGGCTTCGAGCGGCTGGAGGAAAAGCTTTCCGGCTGCGGCGCGGTGATCGAGCGCATCAGCGGGTGAAGTGCAAGGGATTAAGGGAATAAGGGCAAACTCCGACGGTACACTCCGCCCTACTGCCCCACCGCCCTGTTCCCTTCCTCCCCTCCCAGTTGCATGAGCCCGAAAGACCGCCTAACAGAAGGCTTGTGTCGTTAACCTTCGCAGATGCGGAATCCGCATGGACGCCCTCAAGCTGGTCGCGCTCGACGTCGAGGATCTGAACATCGTTTCCGCCCATGTGCAGGACGCGGTGATGAAGGTCGGCGATCTCGAATTCCTGCCCTCGGCCAAGCGCTTCATCATGCCGATGAACCGCTTCGTCTGGGAAAAGAAGTCGGGCCTCTTCCGTCAGCACAACGAGCGGCGGCGTGCGATGCTGCACTTCGACCGCGTGCTGGGCGTCAAGTCCAGCGGCATCGCCCGCAACAGGCCGGCAGAGGTGGTTTCCCTGCTGGCGATCAGCTTCGTGCCGATCGACCCGCCCGCGGGGCTGGTCGAGCTGATATTTTCGGGCGGCGGCACGATCGTGCTGGACGTCGAATGCATAGAGGCGCGCCTGGCCGACACCGGCGGCGCCTGGCAGGCCACGTCCCGCCCCCTGCACAAGAGTTGAGTTCCGCCATGGCCGTCACGCTTCGCCAGTCCGCCTCCGATTTCGAGGAGCGCTTCGCCGCCTTCCTCGCCACCAAGCGCGAGGTCTCGGCCGATGTCGACACGGCCGTGCGCGACATCGTCGGGCGCGTGCGGGCCGAGGGCGATGCGGCGCTGATCGACTATACGCGCCGTTTCGACCGCACCGACCTTGCCGCGCTCGGCATGGCCGTGACCCGCGCCGACATCGAGAAGGCCTATGCCGAAGCGGACGCGGCGACCGTGGAGGCGCTGAAATTCGCGCGCGACCGCATCCGCGCCCATCACCAGCGGCAGCGGCCGAAGGACGAGCGCTACACCGACCCGGCCGGCGTCGAACTGGGCTGGCGCTGGACGGCGGTCGAATCGGTCGGCCTCTACGTGCCGGGCGGCACGGCCAGCTACCCCTCCTCCGTGCTGATGAATGCGGTGCCGGCCGCCGTCGCGGGCGTGGAACGCCTCGTCATGGTGGTGCCGGCGCCGGACGGCCGGCTCAACCCGCTGGTGCTTGTGGCGGCGGACCTCGCCGGCATTTCGGAAATCTACCGCATCGGCGGCGCGCAGGCCGTGGCCGCCCTTGCCTACGGCACGCAGACGATCCGCCCGGTGGCCAAGATCGTCGGCCCGGGCAACGCCTATGTGGCGGCCGCCAAGCGCCAGGTGTTCGGCACGGTCGGCATAGACATGATCGCCGGGCCTTCCGAGGTGCTGGTGGTGGCGGACGCTTCCAACGACCCCGACTGGATCGCCGCCGACCTCCTGGCCCAGGCCGAGCACGACGCCTCGGCGCAGTCGATCCTCGTCACCGACGACGCCGCCTTCGGCAGGTCGGTGGAGGAAGCGGTGACGCGCCAGTTGCAGACCCTGCCGCGCGCCGAAACGGCCGCCGCGAGCTGGCGCGACTTCGGCGCCGTCATCCTGGTGGACGACTTCGACGCCGCGCTGCCGCTGGTGGACCGCATCGCCGCCGAGCATGTGGAGCTTGCCATCGACGACGCGGAGGGTTTTCTGGCGCGCATGCGCAACGCCGGCGCGGTCTTCCTCGGCCGGCACACGCCCGAGGCGATCGGCGACTATGTCGGCGGCTCCAACCACGTGCTGCCGACGGCGCGGTCGGCGCGCTTCTCCTCCGGCCTTTCGGTGCTGGATTTCGTCAAGCGCACCTCGATCCTTAGGCTCGGGCCGGACCAGCTCCGGGCGCTGGCGCCGGCGGCGATCGCGCTGGCCAAGGCCGAAGGGCTCGACGCGCACGGCCGCTCCGTCGCCGTGCGGCTGAACATGTAGGCGGCGATGTCGACACCGGGGCAACAGCGCGCCAGGCTGGTCGACGTCGAGCTGGACGAGACGATCGGCCGCTCGACGCCCGATGTCGAGCACGAGCGGGCCGTGGCGATCTTCGACCTGATCGAGGAAAACAGCTTCCGGCCCGTCAGCGACGACGGCATCGGCCCCTACCGGCTGAAGCTGTCGCTGGTCGATTCGCGCCTGGTCTTCGCCATCAGCCGCGAGGACGGCACGCCGGTCATCACCCATATCCTGTCGCTGACGCCGTTCCGCCGCATCGTCAAGGACTACTACCTGATCTGCGAAAGCTACTACGACGCCATCCGTTCCTCCACGCCGAGCCACATCGAGGCCATCGACATGGGCCGGCGCGGCCTGCACAACGAGGGCTCGCAGACGCTTATGGAGCGGCTTTCCGGCAAGATCGACGTGGATTTCGACACAGCGCGCCGGCTGTTCACGCTGGTGTGCGTGCTGCATTGGCGAGGCTGACCTGGCCGCCGGCGGCCCGCCCCGGTCGATCCTGTTCATGTGCGGCATGAACGCCGTGCGCTCGCCCATGGCCGAGGCGCTGGCGCGCCGCATGCTGCCGGCGGCCACCTTCATCGCCTCTGCCGGCGTGCGCAGCGGCGAACGCGATCCCTTCGTGGATGCGGTGCTCGCTGAAGAAGGGTTGTCGCTGGGCGAACATCACCCGCGCACCATCGACGAGCTGGAGGACGACTATTTCGACCTGATCGTGACGCTGGCGCCGCAGGCGCACCATGCCGCGCTGGAATTGACCCGCTCCATGGCGGTGGAGGTGGAATACTGGCCGATGCCGGACCCGACCACGGCCACCGGCACGCGCGAGCAGATCATGGCGGCCTACCGCGAGGTGCGCGAGCGGCTCAAGGCGCGCATCGCCCGGCGCTTCGGGCCGGACGCGCCGGAAACCCCGCCCTAACAAGCAGGTTCACAAAAGATAGATAATCATATAGGTTCCGCGCCAAATCCGGCCGGCCGCTCCGGCCGCCGGAATCCATCCATGCAAAGGTATCGAATGCCGAAGGAAGAAGTCCTCGAGTTCCCTGGTGTCGTGACGGAATTGCTGCCGAACGCGATGTTCCGGGTCAAGCTCGAAAACGAACACGAGATCATCGCCCACACCGCCGGCCGCATGCGCAAGAACCGCATCCGCGTGCTGACGGGCGACAAGGTCCTGGTCGAGATGACGCCGTACGACCTGACCAAGGGCCGCATCACCTACCGCTTCAAGTAGCCGGCGCCGGCCCGTCTCGGGGATCGCGATGAGCAATCCGCACATTCTGGTGCTGGCCTCCGGCTCGCCGCGCCGCATCGAGCTGCTGCAGCAGGCCGGCATAGAGCCGGACCGGATCCTGCCCGCGGATGTGGACGAGACCCCGCAGCGCGCCGAGCACCCGCGCTCGCTGGCCAAGCGGCTGGCGACGGAGAAGGCGCAAAAGGCGCTGGCCTCGCTCAGGACGGAAGCCGGCCATGTTCCGCCCTACGTGCTCGCCGCCGACACGGTGGTGGCGGTGGGCCGGCGCATCCTGCCCAAGGCCGAGACGCTGGACGACGCCGCCTTCTGCCTGCAACTGCTTTCGGGCCGCGCGCACCGGGTCTATTCCGGCATCTGCCTGATCACGCCGGACGGCAAGCTGCGCCAGAAGCTGGTGGAGACGCGGGTGCGCTTCCGGCGGCTGCCGCGCCGCGAGATCGACCGCTACATCGCCTCGGGCGAGTGGCGCGGCAAGGCCGGCGGCTATGCCGTGCAGGGTCTGGCCGGCGCCTTCGTGGTGAAGCTCTCGGGCTCCTATACCAATGTCGTCGGGCTGCCGCTCTACGAGACCACGACGCTGCTTGCGGGCGAAGGCTACGACATCCATCGCAACTGGCCGGCCGAGGCCGTCTCGTAAGAGCGGCGCCGCCGGAACGAGACCATGACCAGCGACAACAACACCGTCACCCCGCTGCGGCCGCGCCGCCCTTGCCCCGAATGCGGCCGGCCCTCGGCGCGCGAGACCTTTCCCTTCTGCTCGGCCCGCTGCAAGGCCATCGACCTCAACCGATGGCTGAAGGGCGCCTACGCCATCCCCGTGCGCGAGGACGAGGAAGAGGCGGAAAAGCCCTCGCGGGAACGCCCTCAGGACTGATCCCGAAGCCAGGGCAGCGGCCGGGCACGGCCCGTCCTGCCGACGCTGCGGATGCTTCCACAGGGCATTTTTCCTTCGCGTTGAAAATCGTCATGGCCGCGCTGGACAGGGCCGATTCTCATGCTATAACCCACCCGCTTTCGAGGGACGCCTTGGCGCTTTCGAAGACCGGCGGGCGGCATACGTCCTCCGGAGCGAGGCCCAGGTAGCTCAGTTGGTAGAGCAGCGGACTGAAAATCCGCGTGTCGGTGGTTCGATTCCGCCCCTGGGCACCATCTCGATCCATATTACCAACCGGATCAAATAGATAAGCCTTTCCAAAGCGTTGCGCTCACCATACTGTGTTACAAAGGTGTGCCACAATGCTTTTCCGATTGGTTCGCCCCATGAAGCGAGAAGGTTCCAACAATCGCCAATTTGTCCAACGCATCCCTGCTGATTTGAAGGCCCGTGCCATTGGCTTGACGCTGCGCATCCCGGTCGGGCCGGACGTCGTGACCCGGCAGATTACCACGAGCACAGAAGCCATCCGGCTTTCCTTGCGCACCGCAGACGCCAGCGAGGTGAAGTTACGGCAGGCGCAGATTGTGGCCTATCTGGAAAATGTCTGGCGGTCATTGCGGCAAAAGCAGCCCGTTACACTCGACCAAAGGCAGGCCACCGCGTTGGCCAAGGATTTCTACGATGGGTGGGCCAATGGCGGGGTGAACTCGCGGGACCTTGCCATTGAGCTTCAACCGGATGGAAGCTTGGCTCCCGGCGATCCTCTCGACGTTGATAGCGAGCCCGATGCCTGGGAAAGCGTCAGAGACGCGTTGGACCGGCCGGACCCGCTCGGCCGCCAGCCGGAGGAATTCTTGAAACCGCTCGTTCGGGATTGGCTTCGGGCAAGGGGCGTAGGCGCAATTGACGAAGGCTCGATGGAAAGGGTTGTCCGTGCTGTCAGAAAGGCACTGGACGACGCCTTCGCCAACCGGAAGCGACAAGCCGAGGGCGACTTCAGGCCGGACCCCAATGCCGGCAGATTCCCGAACTGGACCCCTCCTAACCAACCGCCGCTTCCCGCAAAGCCCACCTCCACGACACAATCTGGAGAGGTTTCCATGAACGGCCTCGTGGACAGCTGGTGGGCCGAGGCCAAGGCGGCGGGCCGCACGATCAGCACCTATGAAAGCTACGCCAGCGCGATGGCAAAGTTTGCGGAATTCCTAGAGCACGACGATGCGGCACTCGTGACACAGGCCGACGTTCTTGCTTTCAAGAACCATAGGCTTGCGCAAGGTATCAGCCCAAAGACGGTAGGCGACAGTGACATTGCAGCGCTGCGGAGGCTGTTCGGCTGGGCGGTCACCAATAAGAAATTGCCGTCCAACCCGGCGGCCGAGGTAAAGGTCATGCGGCAGAAGCCGAGCCGGAAGCGTTCAAAAGGTTTCACGGATGCCGAGGCCGAGGCCATTCTCGCCCACAGCCTCCACCACCACAGGCACGGCCGCGAAGCGGAGAAGCTAGTGGCCGCCAAGCGCTGGGCGCCTTGGCTGTGTGCATATACGGGGGCGCGGATCGGTGAGGTGGTCCAGTTACGCAAGCAGGACGTTGCCAAAGAGGGTGACAACTGGGTCATGACGATCACCCCGGAGGCAAACACCGTGAAGGACAAGGAGGTGCGTCAAGTTGTCCTTCATGCGCACCTTGTCGAGCAGGGCTTCGGGGCCTTCGTGGAGAAAGCACCGCCCGGCTATCTGTTCCTTACGCTTCCCAAGGACGGTGACGTGCGCAAGCCATGGCGGACCACCAAGAACCGTCTCCGCGAGTTTGCCCGTGACGTGGTGAAAGACCCCGATGTCGCCCCTAAC
>DAOKZN010000117.1:0-5151 GCA_035325625.1 Mesorhizobium sp.
CGCAACGCCGCCGCGATCGTCGCTTCCCATCGGCCGCCGGTGTTCTTTGCGCGCCGCAAGCTGGTCGAAAAGATGCTGGAGAGGTGGAGCGCGGACGCCATCGGCCGCGCGCTGACGCGCCTGCAGGCGGCCGTGCTGCAGACCCGCCGCAGGCCCGAGCTTTCAACGGCGCTCGCCCGCCAGGCGCTGCTGGGCATCGCCGTGGAAAGCGCAAGACGCGGGCCCAGGCCGGGTCGGTAGACAACTTCGCCGGCCACCAGCCCTGGGCCGCATCAAGCTGCCCAAGCTTCATAACTACTTGATTCGAAAAGATATATCAGGACGACGCCAGGCGCCTCTATTGTTCCTGCTTGAGGCGGCGGCACAGATCATCGAGCTGCTCCAGCGTGCGATAGGCCACGCGCAACTCGCCGCCGCGATCCTTGTGGGCGATGGTCACCTTCATGCCGGTGGCGTCGGACAGGAGCTTTTCCAGGGCGAGCATGTCGGCGTCCTTCTGCGCCGCGGCCGAAGGCCTGTGCTCGCGCTGCTGCTCGGCCGGCATCTGCGCCAGCGCCTCGGCCTGCCGCACCGACAGGCCTTCCTCCACGATCCGCTTCGCCAGCCCGGCCGGGTCCTGCGCCGTGACCAGCGTGCGGGCATGGCCGGCCGAAAGCGCGCCGTCGACCAGCATGTCGCGGATCACGTCGGGCAGCCGCAGAAGCCGCAGCGTATTGGCGACGTGGCTGCGGCTCTTGCCGATCACCTGGCCGAGATCCGCCTGGCTGTAGCCGTGTTCGTCGATGAGTTGCTGATAGCCCTGCGCCTCCTCGACCGGGTTGAGATCGGCGCGCTGCACATTCTCGATGATCGCCAGTTCCAGTGCGGTGCGATCGTCCACTTCCCGTACGATGACCGGAATTTCGATCAGCCCGGCGCGCTGCGCCGCGCGCCAGCGCCTTTCGCCGGCAATGATCTCGTAGCGGTCCTGACGGCCCGGGGCCGGGCGCACCACGACCGGCTGCACCACGCCGTGCTCGCGAATGGACTGCGCCAGATCGGTGAGGTCCGCATCGCCGAAATGCCGCCTCGGATTCTTCGGGTTGGGCGACAGGAACTCGATCGGCACCTTGCCGTCCGCTGCGGCGCGCGGCTTCTCGGCAGCAGGCTCGGGCCGGTCGATCTCGCCGATCAGCGCCGCCAGCCCCCGCCCCAGCCGTCTTCTTGAAGGATCGTCGTTCATATCTTTCCCGGTCGTTACGCTATCGAATTGGTCAGGCCGCGCGCAACCGGCGCTCGCGGCGGATCACTTCGGAGGCCAGTTGCAGATAGGCCTGGCTGCCGGTGCATTTGAGATCGTAGAGGATGGCCGGCTTGCCATAGGAAGGCGCTTCCGAAACCCGGACATTGCGCGGGATCACGGTTTCATAGACCTTGTCGCCCATATGGGTACGAACGTCCTGCACCACCTGATTGGCCAGATTGTTGCGCCCGTCGAACATGGTCAGGACGATGCCCTGGATCGTGAGACGCGGATTGATCGAGCCCCGCACCTGCTCCACCGTCTCCAGCAATTGCGACAGGCCCTCGAGCGCGAAGAACTCGCATTGCAGCGGCACCAGCACGGAATCGGCGGCGGCCATGGAATTCAGCGTCAGCAGGTTGAGCGAGGGCGGGCAGTCGATCAGCACATAGCCGAAGCTCGCCGTTTCCCGCAGCGCGTTGCGCAGGCGCAGCACCCGGTCGGGCGCCGAAGCGATCTCCATCTCGATGCCTAAAAGGTCGAGCGTCGACGGCACGATCGATAGACCCGGCACCGCGGTCGGCACGGCGGCCGATTCCACGTCGAGGCCGTCGGCCAGCACATCGTAGGACGACACGGTGCGGTCGCGCCTGTCGATACCCAGGCCGGTCGAAGCGTTGCCTTGCGGATCGAGGTCCACGATCAGCACGCGTTCGCCGATAGCCGCAAGTGCGGTGGCGAGGTTGATCGCGGTCGTGGTCTTGCCGACGCCGCCCTTCTGGTTGGCGACTGTGATGATTCGCGGTCCAGTCTTGGTCATCGCTTCCGCCGAAAATTCATTGCAGCCGGACTGTCTCGTCAGGCCTTCCGCAATCCGCGCAATTCGAGAATCACGCTCTGCGGATCGACCAGGCTCGTGTGTTCTACCAGATCGAACCGCCAGCGGTGAGCGCTTTCTTCCACCTCGCGCTGGTAATCCCTGCCTTTGTGGAACAGACCGCGTGCGCCCGCCAGCAGCCACGGCGCCGAAAGATCCAGCAGGAGGCCGAGCGGAGCCAGGGCACGGGCCGTGACGATTTCAGGCTGGGCAACGAACGCGGGGGCATCCTCTATCCGGCGCGCGACTACGCGTGCCGGCAGGCCGAACTGGCCGATCATCGCCTGGAGGAACCCGGCCTTCTTGCGGTTGCTCTCGACCAGGTCGATGGAACCCCCTCGCTCCGCGAGCAGGAATGCCATGACGAGCCCGGGAAAGCCGCCACCCGATCCGAGGTCGACCCACAGGCGCGCTGTCGGCTCGATCCTCGCCAGTTGCGCGCTATCCAGTATGTGCCGGCGCCACAGATCGTCCTGCGTCGAGGCAGCGACGAGATTGATGCTCCGGTTCCATTTCCTGAAATGGGTTTCGAACTCTCGCAGGCGGTCGAATGTTTCACGTGAAACCTCCCCAGCGACGTCGCGGAACTCCTCGAAGCCGCCAGGATTCACGCCGCCCCCTCACGCTCGGCACCAGACATGTGGCTCTCGTGATTGCGGACATGGGCGACGATCAGCGCCAGCGCCGCCGGGGTCATGCCGTCCATGCGCTGCGCGTCGGCAATCGAGCGCGGCCGCCGCTCACGCATCTTCTGTTTCAGTTCGTTCGAGAGGCCGGCAACATGGGTAAAATCGAGCGCCTCGGGAATCGTCCGACCTTCCTCGTGCCGGATCTGCTCCGCGTCCGCCCGCTGCCGGTCGAGATAGACGGCATATTTGGCCTCCGTCTCCAGCGCTTCGGCCGTCTTCGCATCAAGGTCGCCGAAACGAGGATCGATACGGGCCAGCCAGGCTATATCGACGCCCGGATGCGCCAGCAGGTCATAGGCCGACCGCCGCACACCGTCCCTGTTGATCTCCAGCCCGTGGCGCGCTGCTTCGTTCGGCGTCAGCTTCGTGCTTCTGGCTAGCTCGCGCGCGCGCTCCACCCGGGCCTGGATCTCGCGGAATTTCGCCGCCCTTTCCGCGGACACGATGCCCAGGGCCATCCCTTTCGGGGTCAGCCGCTCGTCAGCGTTGTCGGCGCGCAACGAAAGTCTAAACTCGGCGCGCGACGTGAACATACGATAAGGCTCGCTGATGCCGCGCCTCGTCAGGTCGTCGATCATCACTCCCAGATAGGCTTCCGTGCGGCTGACCGTCACCTGCTCGCCGCCGGAAGCACGCCGCGCCGCGTTCAGGCCGGCCAGCAGTCCCTGCGCGCCGGCCTCTTCATAGCCCGTCGTGCCATTGATCTGACCGGCCAGGAACAGGCCCGCGAGCCGCCGTGCTTCGAGCGTCGGCTCCAGTTCGCGCGGGTCGATATGGTCGTATTCGATCGCATAGCCGGGCTGCATCATGATTGCCCGCTCAAGTCCCGGAATAGTCTTCAATATATCAAGTTGGACGTCGCGCGGCAGCGAGGTGGAAATGCCGTTCGGATAGATGGTGTGGTCGTCCAGCCCCTCCAGCTCGAGGAAGATCTGATGCCCGTCCCTGTCGCCGAACTTGACGATCTTGTCCTCGATCGAAGGGCAGTAGCGGGGGCCGATCCCCTCAATCGAGCCGGAATACATGGCCGACCGGCCGAGATTGGCGCGGACCACTTCATGCGTCTGCGGCGTGGTGCGCGTTATGCCGCAATCGACCTGCGGATTGACGATCCGCCCGGTCATCAATGAAAACGGCACCGGCTCGTCGTCGGCAGGCTGGCTCTCCAGCGACGCCCAGTCGATGGTGCGCCCGTCCAGCCTCGGCGGCGTGCCCGTCTTCAAGCGGCCGAGCCTGAAGCCGATCCGGGCCATCGTCGCCGAAAGCCCCATGGACGCCTGCTCGTTCATGCGCCCGGCCACGATCTTCTCTTCGCCGATATGGATCAGGCCGCGCAGGAAGGTGCCGGTCGTCAGCACCACGGCGCCGCATCGCAGCCGCTGCCCCGAGCCAAGCAGGACCGCGGCCACACGCCCATCCGCCACCTCGATGTCCACGACCTCGTCCTCGACAACCTCCAGCCCGGCCTGCGCCCGGATGGCCGCCTGCATGGCCAGGCGATAAAGCTTGCGGTCGGCCTGGGCGCGCGGCCCCCGCACCGCGGGCCCCTTCCGCCGATTGAGCATGCGGAACTGGATGCCGGCTGCGTCGGCGACCCGGCCCATGAGCCCGTCCATGGCGTCGATCTCGCGCACGAGATGCCCTTTTCCGAGACCGCCTATGGCCGGATTGCAGGACATGACGCCGATCGTGTCCGACCGCAGCGTCACCATAGCCGTCGCCGCGCCGGCGCGCGCGGCCGCGCCGGCAGCCTCGCAGCCGGCATGTCCGCCCCCGACGACGACGACGTCGTAGCTGTCCTTCATTCTACAATCTTCCCACAAATCTGCGGCACAGATGTTCCGTCGCCGACCCGCTGTCAAGGCCAGCCTGTTTCACGTGAAACCTATTCGCAAGCGTCAATCACAATGTTTCACGTGAGTCAGGTCCATCATGCCGGGAAATCTGCGCGCCGTGGCGCGAAGATCGCCCGTGTTTCACGTGAATCACTTGCCGATGCAGAATTGCGAGAAGATGACATCCAGAAGATCTTCCACATCCACCGCGCCGATGATCCGCCCCAGCCTGTCTGCTGCAAGCCGCAAATCCTCGGCGCGCAGTTCCGTTGCCGCCTGTTCCCCTGCCAGAGCCCGCGTCAGCAGCCCCTTGGCTTCATTGAGCAGCTCGACATGGCGGAGACGGGACGGCAATATGTCGCCCACCCGTCCGGCCGCCTCGTTCGCGCGCCGGCCGATCTCGGCAACGAGATCTTCCAGCCCCGCGCCGGTCAGCGTCGAAATCTCGAACGCATAGGGCCGCCGTCTCGGTTGCCCGGACTCGACCAGATCGGCCTTCGTTCCCACCCGGAGAACCGGCACGTCCAT
>DAOKZN010000117.1:5251-7008 GCA_035325625.1 Mesorhizobium sp.
CCGGCATTCGGCGCGCCGAGGATGACCACATCGAAGCCGTCGCGGATGATCTCCGCCGCGTGATAGCCTTCGACGTGGCGCTCGATCTCCCGCACCAAGGCCGCAACGTCGGTCCACACCATTTCCGACACCGAGCCCGGCACATCGCTTTCATCGGCGAAATCGATCTCGGCTTCGATCATAGCGCGCGCATGGACAAGGCGCCGGCGCCATTCGGCATAGAGCTTGCCCTGGACGCCGCCGGCATTTCGCAGCGCAAACCGCCGTTGCGCTTCCGTTTCGGCGCCGATCACGTCGGCCAGCGCCTCCGTCTCGACCAGATCGAGCTTGCCGTTCAGAAAGGCCCGACGCGTGAACTCGCCGGGTTCGGCCTGGCGTACACCGTCGATAGCGGAGAGGGTGCGCAACAGGGCGGTCACTACGGCGCGGCCGCCATGGACATGAAACTCCGCCGCGTCCTCCCCCGTGAAGCTGCGAGGGGCCGGGAAGAAAAGCACGAGGCCGGTATCGATAACGGAACCATCCGCGCCTTTGAGCGGGCGCAGGACGGCCTCTCGGGGTCCGGGCACCGAACCGGCTATCGTTTCGAGAGCGAATCGAGTCTGCGGGCCGCTCAACCGGACGACGGCGACGCCGGCCGGCAGCCGTCCGCTGGAAAGTGCGACGATGGAATCCTGGAAATACATTTGCCCGCCCCCGAAATCCGCCCTAGCCTTTCATGATGGAAAAGAGACCGACGCCGTGATCGCACCGCTCCAAAACCCGTTGCCCGCCGAAAACCTGCTCGGGCGCGAGGCCAGCCCCTATCTGCGCCAGCATGCCGGCAACCCCGTGCACTGGCGGCCGTGGTCGCCGGCCGCGCTGGCGGAAGCCAAGGCGCTGGACCGGCCGATCCTGCTCTCCATCGGCTACGCGGCCTGCCATTGGTGCCACGTCATGGCGCATGAGAGCTTCGAAAGCCCCGAGATCGCGGCCGTCATGAACCGTCTCTTCGTCAATATCAAGGTCGATCGCGAAGAGCGTCCCGATATCGACCAGATCTACATGGCCGCGCTTTCGGCCATGGGCGAGCAGGGCGGCTGGCCGCTGACCATGTTCCTCACCCCGCAGGGCAAGCCGTTCTGGGGCGGGACCTATTTTCCGCCGCAGCCGCGCTACGGACGGCCGGGCTTCGTGCAGGTGCTGGAGGCCGTGGACAAGGCGTGGCGGGAAAAGAAGGAAAGTCTTAACAATAGCGCCGAAACGCTGAGCGCCCATGTCGGGGCCCGCCTGTCCGGCTCGCAGCAGAAAGCTCCGCTCGACGCCTCGGCCCTTGCCGCGTTGGCCGAGGGCATCCACGGCATGGTCGACATGCAGGACGGCGGCCTGCGGGGAGCGCCGAAATTCCCCAACGCGCCCTTCATGCACACGCTGTGGCTGTCATGGCTCGGCAGCCGCAATGCCAGCCACCGCGATGCCGTGCTGCTGAGCCTGCGCAAGATGCTGGCCG
Source organism: Mesorhizobium sp. (assembly GCA_035325625.1). Taxonomy (GTDB): domain Bacteria; phylum Pseudomonadota; class Alphaproteobacteria; order Rhizobiales; family Rhizobiaceae; genus Mesorhizobium. The sequence goes on from DAOKZN010000117.1 coordinate 6,741, forward strand.
GTGGCATCTACGACCATGTCGGCGGTGGGCTGAGCCGCTACTCCACCGACGCGGAATGGACGATCCCCCATTTCGAGAAGATGCTTTACGACAACGCCCAGCTCTTGCGGCTGTGCAGCTGGGCCTTCGCCGAAACCGGAAACCAGTTGTTCCGGGCCCGAATCGAAGAGACGGTCGCATGGATGCTGCGCGAGATGCGCACGGAAGGCGGTGGTTTTGCCGCCAGCCTGGATGCCGACAGCGAAGGCGAGGAAGGGCTTTTCTACAC
>DAOKZN010000118.1:0-2893 GCA_035325625.1 Mesorhizobium sp.
TCGTTGATCTCCTTGAAGGCGGGGAAATCGCCGACGCGCAGGAACTGGTGATCCTGGAAGTCGACAAAGGGCTTGCGGGCCGCCCATTTGCGATAGGTCGGCGCAGCCACCTGGTATTGCGCCAGCAGCGCCTTGTTGGCGGCATCGGACAGCAGCAGCGGGAAGTCGCTGGTCGAGTGCGCGCCGACCGCGCGTTGCAGGAGCGCATCCTGATCGCGCAGGTTGATGCGATCGCCGGACGCTGCGGCCAGTTCGCCGACCATGTCGAGGATGCGGCAGGAGCGATATTCGACGGCGCGGCCTTCCAGCTTGCAGGCGGCGGGTGCGATGCGGTGCGCCAGGGCATCGGCCATGGCCGAGCGGATCGCCACCGGATCGTTGTTGTCCTGGCCGGCGCTGGCCGCGGTGCGGATGCCGCCTGCCGCCTGGCTGCGCCTCTGCATCTCGGCAAGGGCGGCGGCGCGCGCGGCATCCAGCGCCGCCTCGGCGTCGATCTGGCCGTTGGCCCAGGCATCGTCCAGGCCGGTCGTGCGGGCGATGGAGCGGATTTCCGCGTTGATCTGCGCCCGCGTCTGCACGGTCGGCTGCGGGTTGGGGTTGTTCTCGTCTTCGGGGTCCATGGCATGGCTCCTTGTGGTTGCTGCCGGGTCGGCGGGGATCGCGACCAGGCTTGCTTCCAACAGGTCGAAGGCGGTCGCGACCTTCTCCCGGCGTTTGGTGTTGGGGTTGACGCGCTCGGCCCATTTGCCGGGCGGCACGGCGTAGCCGATGGAGACGCCGAACCTGTCGCCGTCGCCGATCTCGGCCGCGATGCGCTGGGCCAGCGGCGAATGCCTCGACAGGCGCGCCGTGCCGACCAGCTCGTTGCCGATCAGGCGGATGCCCGTCACCTCGCCGAGCCTGCCGTCCAGCTCGAAGCGGTTGTGGCTGTCGAGCAGCGGAATGCGCTCGGGGATGACGGCGCCGCGCACGTCGAGGATTTCGTCATAGCTGCCGTGCCTGTCCTGCCGCTCGACCGGCGAGCCGGCCGACAGCACGACGGCGAAGGTCCAGGTCTCGGCATCCCAGGTCGAGGGCGGCACGGGAATGGCGCGGGTGAAGGTGCCGGCCGGCTCACTCGGTCGGTTTCGCGTCAGCATTGCTGGCCTCCTTTCGGTTCGGATTGGTGAAGCCAAGGCCGAGCGCGGCCGCGCGCTGGTTGTCGGCGGCGATCTCGGCGTCCAGCGCCTCGATGTCGACGCCGCGTGCGGTGACCGCCTCGCGCCGGCTCATCAGCCCGCCGGCGATGGCGTCGAGCTCGGCCTGCACGTCCTTGGCCGGATCGACCCATTGCTGTTTCGGGGTGATGAACTTGACCGGCATCGCGGCATCGACGGTGGACGTCACCCGGCCGGACAGCACCTCGGTGGCGGCCCAGCGTTTCCAGATCGGCCGCAGCGCCTGAAAGGCGATCACGCCATGCTGGATGGCTTCGACGCGGCGGCGCCATTCGACCAGGCCGGCGCGGATCGAGGAATAGTTCACCTCCGACAGGTCGCCGGTGAAGATCGAGGCCGGCAGGCCGAGACCGACCGCGATTTCCCGTTCGGTCACCTTGGCGAAGTCGATCACTTCCGCGCCGATCTTGGCCGGCTCGGAAAAGCGGATGTCCTGCCCTGCGTCGAGGTACTTCAGCGTACCCGGTTCGAGCCCGCCGACCAGGCCGGCGCCGCGCTGCTCGCCCTCGAAGGGCTGGCCGGAGCCGTCGACGGAGGTGACGAAGCCGGCGAGCATCGCCGCCACCTTCTGGCGCACGAGCTGCGCATCGCGCCACTGGTCCAGATCGGCGAGGCGCAGCATCACCGGCGCGAACCACGATATGCCGCGCACCTGGCCGGGCACTTCCGGCCGAAACATATGCACCACCTGCTCGGCCGGCACGCGCGTCGGCGTCAACGGCAGGACCGCGAAGGGCATGCCCGGCCGCTCCGGCAGCACGTGATAGGCGACACGCCGGCCTGCGGCATCGAACTCGATGCCCTGCACGATCCGGCCGCCGTCGCGAAGCTCGCGGTTCAGGCTGGCGTCGACCTGCTCGGCGTCGAGCAGCCGGACCCGCAGGCCGGCATCGGTGTTGACCAGCAGGGCGAATGCCTCGCCGTCGATCACCATGCGGCGCACCATGATCGCCTGCTGCCCGTAGTGATCGGTGAGGCCGTCCGCGTCCGCCTCGTCGGTCCAGTTCTCGAAGGCGAGGTTCAACGCGGCGCGGGCATCGGGATCGGCATGCGCAGATTGCGGTTTGATGCCGGTGCCGACCAGGGCGGACACCCACGCCTCGACGCCGGAGGCCGCGAGCGCGTTGTTCGCGGCCAGATACCGCGCCCGCCGAGCCAGCGGGCCACGCGCAATGTGCATCGCCGACAGCGCAGCCGGCATATCGAGGCGGCCGCGCGTCCGGCGGCCACCGGCGATGGCGGCGTAGGAGCGGGTCGAGCCGCGCAGAAGATTCCTGATCCTTGAAAAAATCATGGCTGGCATTGTGCCAGCCAGGGAAACAAACACGGAACTGTCTTTGAGCGGCAGTAAGCGGCTTTGAGCGGCTATCTTCGGCGGGCAAGCCTATCGAAGAACGCGAAAAGCTCGTCCTCATCCACCCAGAATTCCCGATTCAATTTGTGAACCGGGCTATTTGGCATCCGGGCCAGTGTCTTGCGGACGAAGCCCTCGCCTCGCCCTATTGCCCGGCCGATATTCTTCGCGCCCCAAAGCACGCGCCGAGCGCCCGACATTCTCGGTTCCATGTTCGAGCTTGCCATGCCTCAACCCACCTTTCTGCTCGGCAAGCCATGCATTCACGCATAGCCAACCCTTTGTTCTAATTACGTTTTAGCTATAAATTTGAACTCATAGA
>DAOKZN010000118.1:2993-7001 GCA_035325625.1 Mesorhizobium sp.
CCAGATAGTCCCGCAATCCGTCGAGCAGCCGGTTCAAGATGCCGGAGCACTCCCCCCGAAGGGTTTCGAGAAGATGGCTTTCGGGCTTCTCGACCGTTACAGACCACGGCACCAGCACGACGCGGCGCCAGATGCCTTCATCGGTGCCGGCGATCTGCGGGCGATAGTTCCCCGACATGGTCAGCTTGAAGACCGGCCGGAACTTGAAATAATCCCGGTTCAGGTGCCTCGCCTGGATAGGCTCGCCTCCGGTGACCAGCTTGATAAGCGCCTCGGCAATCTTCGATCCTTTTTCCGGCTCCGAGGTTCTCAGAAATCTCACTCCGGGCAGCAATGCCAAATCCGGCGTGGCCGCTCCTGCATTGCGACCGCGCCCCTGGTCGAGGAAGGTCTCGATCGGCACGGTCTCGCCATAGTCCCCGGCAACGAAGCCCCAGGCGTCCACCAGCGTGGATTTGCCGTTCCGGCCTTTGCCGTACCAGAAGCAGAGCTTCTGCTCCTGCACGTCGCCGGTGAGGCCATATCCGCCCCATTGATGAAGGTGCCGCTGCATATTCTCCAGCGGCTGTACCTCATCCATGAACCTGTCATAGCGCGGACATCGCGCATCGGGGTCGAACTTCACCGGTGCAAGCTTGGTGATGAGGTCCGCGGGATCATGCGGACGAAACCGGATCGGATCGCTATCCCTTTCATGGGGGTCCACCACCAACGTCCCGTTCTCGACGTTGATAACCCAGGGATCGGCGTCCAGGTCGTCCACCGAGACGATCAGATAAGGCGCGGCATGTTTGACCATCGCCGATAGCCGCTGCCCGCCTTCGCTGGATCGGCCGTGCGCCGCGATGCGATCCGACAACATGACCGGATCTTTGCCCTTCGGTTCGGCGACCACGATGTCATCATCGGTCCCCCGGATGGCACCAGCCTCGGCCTGGATAGCCCGCGCAGTTGCGTGCGCAGCGAGCATGACCTTGGCGTCTGCCCCCTTCAGGCTCCATCGTTGCCCGTCAAACGCGAGCCAGCCAAGCTCCGGAGCGTGAAGAAATTTGCCGCGATGCCTGGCTGCAAACCGCTCGGCATTGCCTAGATCGGTCAAAGGGTAGCGCGCCAACACGACGTCAATGTCGGTGGCCATCTTCAAAAGGGCATCATATTCCCGTTGATCGTCCGGCCGATCGTCGCCGGGTCGCCCGTCGAACCGCTCCAGCACCGCCGCGGCAACTTCAATCCAACCGCGTGTCGCGTTGCCTTTCGGTGCGCGCGCCTGGGCTTCAGCCTCAGCCATCATGGCGGCGACTTCCTGCGGTATGCCCTTATTCCTGCTGCTCACCACAGCGCCTCGCGCCGGGCACGCCGAACGGCAGCCGTCAATTCCTCGTCCAGCCTTTCAAGCAGCGCGTCGACCTCATCAACGTCGGCGCTGCCGGGCCATCCGGCTACCTCGTTCCGAAATCCGAAAATGACCTCAGTGATTTCGTCGGAAAGTCGCGACAGGGCGGCATCTGCGGAAGACGCAAGTTCCTCGTAGGCGGCATCTTCACAAACGGCAGCAGGCACGACCTTGGGCCGCTTCCGCTTCGTGCGGCGCGGTGTGATGTTGCCGAACAAATCGGTTTCAACTTCGGCAACATTTAGCGCAAAATCGCTTGCGCCATTTGTCGTAACTTCCGTTGAGTTGACTAGAAGAACGACTGGCCTGTCACGCCGGAGGTCGCGGGTTCGAGCCCCGTCACTCGCGCCATTTTCCAGCGGCAGAGCCGCTTCTCCTATAAGCTTTAGCGTTATCCCTCCCGTCTGCCAGAGGCAGCGGATGGTGCCGTCGTTTCGGTGGCGAGAAAGGTTCAAGGAACAAGTAAAAAGCCGGGAATGCCCGGCTGCCGGCCGCAAGGGCGACGGCGATGGCGGTTCCGCGCACGACCTTGCGCCCAGCCGCCGCAGCGGCGCAGAATCGCCTGCGCTGCACGGATGCGGCAAAACAAATGGATATGAATAGAGCGTGCGGTTCGGAAGCGGTCGTGGCGACCACCGCATGTCGCCCCGAGACGGCTGCCCGGTTCCGGGACGACGGCATAGGGAAGAACAGGAACCGGAAGCGCGGCGCCTGAAAAGGCGCGGTCCGGTTCCAAGAAATCTCCGCTGTTCGACCGGAAGGAGGAATCGCCAGGCGCATGCCCGCCCCCAAGGACGCATGGCGATCTCGTGCGCGCAGGCTTCATGCGCCTGCGCGGCACCTTCCGACGATCAGTTGACGGCGTCCTTCAGGCCCTTGCCGGCCGTGAACTTCGGCACGTTGCGCGCCGGAATCTTGACCTCGGCGCCGGTCTGCGGATTGCGGCCGGTCGAGGCTTCACGCTTCGAAACGGAGAAATTGCCGAACCCCACCAGCCGGACGTCCCCGCCATTCTTCAATTCGCCGGTGATGACGGCAAACACCGCATCCACCGCCGACTGGGCCTTCCCCTTCTCGAGACCGGCCTGCTCGGCCACGGCGGACACCAGTTCGTTCTTGTTCATAAAATAATTCCTTCCATGAGAAAGCCGGGACCTCTCGACTCATCCGGCAGGGAACGGACTTTAGGAAGAAGCGGTTCCACAACCAAGCCGCCAGCCCCCCTGAAAAGCAAAAAAAGCCCGGAATACCGGGCTTTTTCCACGGAAAAGCCGGGCGCAAGCCCGGCTTTCCAGCAATGCATCAACCTCGGGCCGCAACCCTGGCTGGAGGCTCAGTGCGCGAACGCCTTGCCGGCATCCTCGCCCGCGTCTTCCGTCGCGGGCGCCGCCACCGCCGGCTCGACCCATTCGATCGGCTCCGGCATCCTGACCAGGGCATGCTTGAGCACCTCGCCGATCCGCGAAACGGGAACAATCTCCATGTTGTTCTTCACGTTGTCGGGGATCTCGGCCAGATCCTTGGCGTTGTCCTCCGGGATCAGCACCTTCTTGATGCCGCCGCGCAGCGCGGCCAGCAGCTTCTCCTTTAGGCCGCCGATGGGCAGCACCCTGCCCCGCAGCGTGATCTCGCCGGTCATGGCGACATCGGCCCGCACGGGAATGCCGGTGAGCACCGAGACGATGGCCGTGGCCATGGCCACGCCCGCCGACGGGCCGTCCTTCGGCGTGGCACCCTCGGGCACGTGCACGTGGATGTCGCGCTTGTCGAACAGCGGCGGCTCGATGCCGAAGTCGATCGCCCGCGAGCGCACGTAGGACGCCGCCGCCGAGATCGATTCCTTCATCACGTCGCGCAGGTTGCCGGTGACGGTCATGCGGCCCTTGCCGGGCATCATGACGCCCTCGATCGTCAGCAGCTCGCCGCCGACCTCGGTCCAGGCCAATCCGGTGACGACGCCGACCTGGTCGTCGGTCTCGGCCATGCCGAAGCGGAAGCGTGGCACGCCCAGATAGTCGTCGAGATTGTCCTTGGTGACCTTCACCGACTTCTTCTTCGTCTTCAGGATCTCCGTCACCGCCTTGCGGCCGAGCTTCATCAGCTCGCGCTCCAGGCTGCGCACGCCGGCTTCCCGGGTGTAGGTCTGGATGATGGCGCGGATGGCGTCATCGGAGACGGAGAACTCCTTCGGCTGCAGCGCGTGGTCGCGTATCACCTTGGGCAGAAGGTGCCGCTTGGCGATCTCGACCTTCTCGTCTTCCGTGTAGCCGGCGATGCGGATGATCTCCATGCGGTCCATCAGGGGCGCAGGGATGTTCAGCGTGTTCGCCGTCGTCACGAACATCACGCTCGACAGGTCGTACTCGACCTCGAGGTAATGGTCCATGAAGGTCGCGTTCTGCTCGGGGTCCAGCACCTCCAGCAGCGCCGAGGACGGATCGCCGCGGAAGTCCTGGCCCATCTTGTCGATCTCGTCGAGCAGGAAGAGCGGGTTGGACTTCTTGGCCTTCTTCATCGACTGGATGACCTTGCCGGGCATCGAGCCGATATAGGTGCGCCGGTGGCCGCGGATCTCGGCCTCGTCGCGCACGCCGCCCAGCGCCATGCGCACGAAC
>DAOKZN010000119.1:0-6985 GCA_035325625.1 Mesorhizobium sp.
CCTCCAGCAGTTCGTGGATGGTATAGAAGTTGCCGAGGCTTTTCGACATCTTCTGCCCCTCCACCTGGAGGAAGCCGTTGTGCAGCCAGTAATTGGCCATCACCGCAGTGCCGTGGGCGCAGCGCGACTGGGCGATCTCGTTCTCATGGTGGGGGAAGATCAGGTCCAGCCCGCCGCCATGGATGTCGAACACCTCGCCGAGATAGGCCGCCGACATGGCCGAGCACTCGATGTGCCAGCCCGGCCGCCCCCTGCCCCATGGGCTTTCCCAGCCCGGTTCCTCCGGCGAAGACAGCTTCCACAGCACGAAATCGCCGGGGCTCTTCTTGTGCTGGTCCACCGCGACGCGGGCTCCGGCCTGCTGCTCGTCGAGCGGGCGCCGGGACAATTGCCCGTAGTCGGGCATGGAGGCGGTGTCGAACAGGACTTCGCCAGCGGCTTCATAGGCATGGCCGCGTTCGATGAGAGCTTGAATCAGGCCGATCATGTCGGTCTTGCCGTCGGCGCGCGGCTCGACGAACTCCGTCGCGCGCGGCTCGAAGCTTGGCGGCAGGCAGCCGAGCGCGGCGACATCCTTGTGGAACTGGTCGGCGGTCTTTTCCGTCACCCTCCGGATCGCCTCGTTGAGCGGCAGGTCCGGGAAATCGCGCAGGGCGCGCGCGTTGATCTTGTCGTCCACGTCGGTGATGTTGCGCACATAGGTGACGTGGGACTTGCCATAGAGATGGCGCAGCAGGCGGAACAGCACGTCGAAGACGATCACCGGGCGCGCATTGCCGATATGGGCGAAATCGTAGACCGTCGGCCCGCACACATACATGCGCACATTGTCCGGGTCGATGGGGACGAAGTCCTCCTTCTCACGGGTCAGCGTGTTGGTGAGGCGAAGGCCCCTGAAGGCAGGCTGCGGCGAACCGGAACTGGATGGGCCGGACATGATGCTCCCTTGGCCTGCTGGCCGGGGCGTTTGTCCACTCTGGGGAAAGATGAGGCGAAAACGTCCGGACCAGCGCGTGCGCTAGTCGATAATCGAAATGCCGCAAATTGCGAACGACGTCTTCATGCGCCGCTTATCGCCTCCCCCGCCGCTGCCGTCAAGCAGCAAGTTCGGGCAGCAAGTTCGGGCAGCAAGTTCGGGCAGCAAGTTTCGGCGAAGAGCCCCCCGCAGCGCGCCCGAGCACGATCTGAAACATTTTATTAAACATGACGGCACCAAGTCGAAACATCCGCCGGTTAAAGGCAAGCGCGTCATGATTTGGGCGGAATCCCCGGTCATGGACAGTAACACGACACGGCATGTTTCCCGGGGGAAGTTCAGGATGCCTCGACCCAAGAAAGACAACAAGCAGGCCAAGAAACCGTCGCTTGCCAACCACTACCGGGCAATCGGCCCGGCCGCGATCGTCGCCGCGCTGCTTCATACCGAAAAGAAGAAGAAGCCGGTGCAGAAGTTCATCTCGCCGCGCGTGGCCTGACTGCTTGGCCCCGGCCTCTGGCCGGCGCTCAGAACAGCGTCATCTGGCCCTCGTCGGGGTCCGCCTTGCGGGGCGTCGGTTTCGCGGCCGTGCGTATCGCCGGAGCATCGTGCTCCTGCTGGATCTCCGGCCCGGTGTTGGCAACCTTGTTGACCAGGTCGGAGACCGGCACCGCCTCGAAGAAGCCGGGATCGGCCGGCCGCAACAGGTCTGCCACGTCGCGCGGCTCCTGCGTGCAGCAATCCAGCCACCGAGAAAAGTCCTGCGGCTCGATCACCACCGGCATGCGCTCGTGGATATGGGCGATGTCGGCGTTGGCGCTCGTGGTCATGATGGCACAGGTGTCCATCTCCGATCCGCCCGGCTCGGCATAGGTTTCCACCAGCGCGGCGAAGGCGACGAGGCCGCCGCGCTTCGGCCGCACCCAGTAGGGCTGGCCCCGGCGCCCGGCCGCCTGCTGCCATTCGTAGAAGCCGGAGGCCGGCACCAGGGCGCGGCGATGGCGCATGGCGGCACGGAAGGACGCCTTTTCGGCAGCGCCTTCCGAGCGCGCGTTGAACAGCAGCGGAAAGCCGCGCGTGTCCTTCACCCAGGCCGGGATGAGGCCCCACCGCACCAGGAGAGCCATGCGGTCGGGCCGGTTGGAGCCCGGCGCCTGCGGCCCGGCCGACAGCACAGCCAGGATGGGCTGCGTGGGCGCAATGTTGTAGCGCGCCGGAAACTCGTCCAGTTCGGTGAGGCCGAGGAAGGTCGCCGTCTGGTCCGGCGTCGCGGTCAGGGCGAAGCGTCCGCACATCTGAAAATCTCGAATTTTCGATCCGGAACCGAAGGTGGTGGTGGAAGCCCGCCGCCGCAACCGCTAAAGCTCTTTCGTTCGCGTCGGTCCACAAGAGGTTTGCCGCAGGCATCCGCAGCGCCCATGGAAGCAAGAAGGCAAGTGCCCGCAGTCTCCGTCGCCCTGGTGCGCGGGCAGCGCGTGCTTCTGGTCAAGCGCGGGCGCCCGCCTTCCCAGGGGCTCTACGCTTTTCCCGGCGGCAAGGTGGAGCCGGGAGAGACGCTGGAGGCGGCGGCGGCCCGCGAGCTTTTCGAGGAGACCGGGCTGCAGGCCAGGACCTTCCGGCCGCTGGAGACCATCTTCATCGAAGGTGCCGGCGAGGGCCATCCGGTGGACTATCGACTCACCGTGTTCGGGGCCGCGCATTGCGGCGGCGAGGCGGTGGCCAGCGACGACGCGGAAAGTGCCGCCTTCTACACGCTGGCGCAGATGTCGGCGCTGCCGCTGGCCGGTTCGGTGCTTGCCATCGCCCGCGCCCTGCTCGCGCCCGGCCCGGAGGAGGCATGATGCGGGCCTCGCCCTTGCTGTCGCTGCTGGTCGCGGGCGGCCTGTTTCTGGGCGTGCAACCGGCGCGTGCGGCCGAATCGCCTTTCGAGCCCGGCCTGATGCGGCTTGCCGAGATCCTCGGCTCGCTGCATTTCCTGCGCAATTTGTGCGGCGAAAAGGGCGACCAGTGGCGCGCGCAGATGGAAAAGCTGCTGGAGGCGGAGAATCCGGACCCGGAGCGGCGCGCCCGCTTCGTCGCCTCCTTCAATCGCGGCTACCGCTCCTTCGGCGGCACCTACACGCAATGCACGGCCTCGGCCACCGAGGCCATCGCCCGCTACATGAAGGAAGGCGAGCAGCTTTCGCGCGACATCGCTTCGCGCTATGGCAATTGAGCCACGCCCCGCGGCGATCTTTAAGCGACCGTTAACTTTTCCGGCAAAGCGGTCGCACACGCGCGCATGGCTGTGCTAGAAAGCCTTAATGGGACATTAAAGGGACGCCTCAAGTTTGATCCGAATTGTATGGATCGCCGCTTGTCTAGGGTGGATGTTGCGTATGGAACACACTGTCAGCGATATCGACGCCATGGTCCGCGAGGAAAAGCGCCTGACCGCCGTCGAAAGCCACAGCGAGGCCTGGGCCGAAGGGCTTTCGGCCGGGATCGAGCCCGAGATCATCGCGGAGGCGGCGCTGGAAACGGCCTTCGGCGAGATGCTGCGCACCAGCGGCGAGATCGCGGCCCTTGCCCTGCTCGACAGGATGCGTGAAAAGGTGATCGCCGGCGCGTTCGGACCGGAGCAGTTGCGCCACTGAACCTACCCGGCTCGCGAAGGGAGAAGCCAAGCTCCCGGCGCGATGGCGCATCGTTCGGGCCCCGCGCCCGGCAGCACGGAGTGGCGGTCGGTGGTACTTCCGGTTTCATGCGGGCGGCACGACTTCATCGGTGCCGCAGGTTTCGGGCTGGGACTGGCCGTTCTTGCCTGCGCCACGCCTTTCACCCTGCTGCTTTCAGTTCAGCCGGCGGCAGCGCTTTCGGAGATCAAGCGCGAGGAACTGCCCGCGCCGGTGTCGCCGCCACCCGCCGCCGACGACGCGACGGCCCCCACGACGGCTCCCGGCTCGGCCGTGCCGATGCCCGATCCCATCACGCGGCCGGCGCCGAGTGCCGACGAGCCGGCAACGCCCGACCAGCAGGAGCCGGAACAGGTCGAGCCGGCCAAGCCGGGCGACGGCGGCCTCGTCAATCCGCGCGTGGACCCCGATGTGCCGCTGCCGGAGGTGCTGTACGACCTTTCCAAACTGCCCGAACCCGTGCGGCGCATGCACGGGCTGATCGTGGAAGCCTGCAAGAGCGGCGACATCGAAAAGCTGAGGCCGCTGATCGGGATGGGCGATTCCATGACCCAGCTTTCGCTGACCGACATAGACGGCGACCCGATCGAGTTCCTCAAGGGCCTGTCGGGCGACACCGAAGGCCAGGAAATCCTCGCCATCATGGAGGAGGTTCTGGACGCCGGCTATGTGCATCTCGACGCCGGCAAGCCGGAAGAGCTCTACGTGTGGCCCTATTTCTTCGCCCTGCCGCTGGACAAGCTGGACGCCAGGCAGCGGGTGGAGCTGTTCAAGATCGTCACCGCCGGCGACTATGACGACATGAAGCAGTTCGGCGCCTATATCTTCTACCGCGTGGGCATCACGCCCGAAGGCCGCTGGGCCTTTTTCGTGGCGGGGGACTGAAACATGTCCGTCATTCCCGGCCTCGGAGCTACCGAAGGTAGCCGAGAGTGTCGGGAATCCATGCCTGAACGCCGAAGACGCATCGGCGACCCGGAACGGTCTACGGCACGAGCGCCTCGGAGAACGCGACCGCCCTGCCCTGCGCGGGGGTGACGATCTCGCCCTGCCACATGACCCTGCGGCCGCGGACGATGGTGCCGACCGGCCAGCCGGTGACCTGCCTGCCGTCATAGGGCGTCCAGCCGGCCTTCGAGCCCTGCTGGGCGTTGGTGATGGTCTCGCGCCGCTTGAGGTCGACAACGGTGAAGTCGGCGTCGTAGCCGGCGGCGATGCGACCCTTGCGCGCCATGCCGAAGATGCGCTGCGGGCCGTGGCTGGAAAGGTCGACGAAGCGCTCCAGCGTCAGGCGCCCGGCATTGACGTGGTCCAGCATGATCGGCACCAGCGTCTGCACGCCGGTCATGCCCGAAGGCGAGGCCGGATAGGCCTTCGACTTCTCCTCCAGCGTGTGGGGCGCGTGGTCGGAGCCGAGCACGTCGATGATGCCCTGCGAAACACCGTGCCATACCCCCTCCCGGTGGCGCTGGCCGCGCACCGGCGGGTTCATCTGGATCAGCGTGCCGAGCCGCGCATAGTCGTCGGCGCTCAAGGTAAGATGATGCGGCGTCGCCTCGCAGGTGGCCACGTCCTTGTGCTGCTCCAGGAAGGCGATCTCCTCGGCCGTCGAGATGTGCAGCACGTGGATGCGGGCGCGCGCGGCGCGGGCGATGCGCACCAGCCGCTCGGTGCAGGTCAGCGCCGCCGCCTCGTCGCGCCACACCGGATGCGAGGACGGATCGTTCTCCACCCGCAGGCCAGCGCGCTCGCGCAGGCGGAACTCGTCCTCGGAGTGGAAGGCGGCGCGGCGGCGGGTGGTCCTCAGGATCGAGGCCACGCCCTCGTCGTCCTCGACCAGCAGGTCGCCGGTGGAGGAGCCCATGAACACCTTGATGCCGGCCGCGCCGGGCAGCCGCTCCAGCTCGCCGACGTCCTTCGCGTTGTCGCGCGTGCCGCCGACCCAGAAGGCGAAGTCGCAATGCATGCGGCCGGTTGCGCGGCGCACCTTGTCGGCAAGCGCCGCCTCGCTGGTCGTCAGCGGATTGGTGTTGGGCATCTCGAACACGGCGGTGACGCCGCCCAGCACGGCCGCGCGCGAGCCCGTCTCCAGGTCCTCCTTGTGGTCCAGCCCCGGCTCGCGGAAATGCACCTGGCTGTCCACCACGCCGGGCAGGATGTGCAGGCCGCGGCAGTCGATCGTCTCGCCGGCCGAAGCCCGGGAAAGGTCGCCGATCGCGGCGATGCGCCCCGCCCTCACGCCGATGTCGCGCAGGCCCTTGCCGTCGTGGTTGACCACCGTGCCGCCTGTCAGGATAAGGTCGTAGGTCTGTGCCATCGGCGTGCGGGCTCTCTTGCGGGGAGGATGGGGCCGGCTTACGTAATGGCCGACCGTTTTGCAAGATCAGGCCCTCCAATGCCCTTCGCCCGCCTAGAGGATCGCGCCCTCGTCACCGTCTCCGGCCCGGACGCCGAACACTTCCTGCAGAACATCCTCACCGTCGATCTCGACGCGCTGAAACCGGGCGAGGCAAAGCCCGGCGCGCTGCTGGCGCCGCAGGGCAAGATCCTGTTCGACTTCCTCGTCTCGCGCGACGGCGAGGACGGCTTCCGGCTGGAGTGCCGGGCCGATATCGCCGACGATTTCCTGCGGCGGCTGACCCTCTACAAGCTGCGCGCCAAGGTGCAGATTTCCAAGCAGGACCAAGCATTTGTCACGGTGTCGTGGCATAGTGATTCGGCTTCTTCGGAAAACGATTCAACCGGCGTGACCGACACCCGCTTTCCCGGCGGCACGGTGCGGCGCAGCTACGGCCAGGCTACCGGCGACAGCGGCGACCTTGCCGCCTGGCACGCCTTGCGCATCGCCCATGGCGTGGCCGAGAGCGGCGAGGACTATGCGCTCGGCGACGCCTTCCCGCACGACGTGCTGCTCGACCAGACCGGCGGCGTCGACTTCCAGAAGGGCTGCTATATCGGGCAGGAAGTGGTGTCGCGCATGCAGCATCGCGGCACGGCGCGCCGGCGCGTGCTGCTGGTCGAGGCAGAAGCGCCGCTGCCTGCGCCCGGCACGGAACTGACGGTGGACGGGCGCCCCGTGGGCGCGCTCGGCTCCACCTGCGGCAGAAGCGGGCTGGCGATCGCCCGCATCGACCGCGTCAAGGCGGCGCTCGACGCCGGCCGGCCTATCTTCGCGGCAGACGCGCAGGTCGTCCTGTCCATTCCCGGCTGGGCGACGTTCACCTTTCCCGAAACCTCAGCGGCCGGCACGGAGGACGCCTGATGGCGGCCGACCGCCCCGGCGCGCCGCCGCGCGCCTGGCAGCGCATGCTTTCCGGACGGCGGCTCGACCTGC
>DAOKZN010000120.1:0-6928 GCA_035325625.1 Mesorhizobium sp.
TGCCGCAGGTGCTCGGCCGGCAGGGCGCCTTCGCGCTGCTGGCGCTGGGCGAGGGTTTGTCGGCCGAGCAGGCCAAGGCTGCCGGGCTGATCCATCAGGTGGTGGGGGAGGATGTGCTGGAGCAGGAAGTGCTGGCCGCCGCCGCTCAGATCGCCGCCAAGCCGCCGGAAGCGCTGCGCATCGCGCGCGACCTCATGCGCGGCCCGCGCGAGCCGCTGGTCGCCCGCATCGAGGAGGAGACCGCGCTGTTCCGCCAGCGGCTGAAATCCGACGAGGCCCGCGCCGCGCTGGTGGCGTTCATGGAGCGGAAGAGATAGTCCGACGGGCTGCGGTATCCTGCACCGGCTTTGTTTTTTCGCCTTCGAGGCATGGATTCCCGACACTCTCCATTCGCTGCGCTCATTACGAGGCCGGGAATGACGGGGGCATACATTCTCCCGTCATTCCCGGCCTCGGAGCGAGTAAAACGAGCGCAGAGTGTCGGGAATCCATGCCTCGGATTCGGCGAAGCCAAAGCCGGTACAAAGCGGAGATTCAGGGATAAAGCCGCGTCTTGTCCCAGCCGCCGTCGGGCCGGTGCGAGAAGACGATGCGGTCGTGCAGGCGGAACGGCCGGTCGTGCCAGAACTCGATGGAGGAAGGCATGATGCGGAAGCCGGACCAGTGCGCGGGCCGCGGTATGTCGCCGATGGCGTGGCGGGCCGTGTATTCGGCCACCGCCTTTTCCAGCGCGAAGCGGCTTTCCAGCGGCCGCGACTGCTTCGAGGCCCAGGCGCCGATGCGGCTGCCGCGCGGGCGGCTGGCATAGTAGGCGTCGGCCTCTTCGTCGGCGACGATCTCGACCGGCCCGCGCACGCGCACCTGCCGGCGCAGCGACTTCCAGTGGAAGCACATGGCCGCCTTCATGCTGCCCAGGATCTCGCGGCCCTTGGCGCTCTCGAAATTCGTATAGAAGGTGAAGCCGCGCTCGTCGAAGCCCTTCAGCAGCACCATGCGCACGTCCGGCAGGCCGTCGGCGTCGACGGAAGCCAGCGCCACCGCGTTCGGGTCGTTCGGCTCGCTTCTGGAGGCGTCTTCAAGCCATTGCTTAAAAAGCAGAAAAGGCTCGGCGGCCTCGGTGAAGTCATTTGTTGTTAACCCGGTTTCGCTCATAATTTATTAATTCCGTCACTGGCTTGGGAGATTTGCCGGTTGTCGCGCACCGCGCAAATGTTCGATTCCGACGACCCCGCCGCATTGAAGCGGCTGGAGCGCGCCCTGTATAGCCGGCCAGCGCGGCTTTTCGCTTCGGCCTGTCCGAAAGCGGCGGCGCTCGCGGCCCTTCTGGCGCTGGCCGCCTGCGGCGTCGGCGGCTTCACGCTGGAGAAGGCGGAGGTGGACCGCTCCATCCTGACCGGCTCGACCTCGGTGGGCTCGGTTTCGGCGGTGCCGGAACCGGCCGATGCCGAACTGGCGTCCGACCAGGCGACGATCCGCAACGCCGTTTCCTCCGCCGATCTGGAGGAGCTTTCCGGCAGGCCGCTGCCCTGGGCCAATTCCGAGACCGGCTCGCGCGGGGCGGTGACGAACCTCGTCCAGTCAGGCGGCCAACCGGGCGGCCAATCGGGCGGCAAGAGCGCCTTGTGCCGCGCCTTCGAGGTCTCGCGCGAGCGCTTCGACGGCGTGGCGATGTTCCGGGGGCAGGCCTGCATGAGCGAGGCCGGCGACTGGCGGCTGGACAATTTCAGCGCTCTCTGATTTCCCTTTGAATGTTCCCTTCGAACCCTGCCCGGCAGGCATGTCGGGCTCTGGAATTTCTTCCTATGCCGACTCATATAGAAGGCGACCGTGAATTCATCCTTCTAGCAGGCAGGACACATGCGCGACCCCTATGAAGTGCTGGGCGTGTCGAAGACCGCCTCGGCCAAGGAGATCAAGTCGGCCTTCCGGAAGCTCGCCAAGAAGCACCATCCGGACCAGAACCCGAACGATCCCAAGGCCAAGGACCGCTTCGCCGCCGCCAACCAGGCCTATGAGATACTGGGCGACGAGAAGTCGCGCGCGGCTTTCGACCGCGGCGAGATCGACGCCGAGGGCAAGCCGCGCTTCCAGGGCTTCGAAGGCGCGGCCGGCGGCGACCCCTTCGGCGGCTTCCGCCAGTCGCGCGGCGGCCCGGGCGCCACGCATTTCGAGTTCCGCACCAGCGGCGGCCGTCCGGGCGGCGACCCGTTCGACGGCAGCAGCGACATCTTCAGCCAGATCTTCGGCGAGGCCTTCGCCCAGCAGCGCCAGGGCGCGGGCGGCGGCGGTGCTCAGGGTGGCCGGGGCCGCGCCGCGCCCGGCGGGGCCGACCTCAACGTGACGCTGGACGTCACCGTCGAGGAGGCGGCCACCGCGCCCAAGGTCACGGCCATGTTCCCGGACGGCCGCAAGATCGCCGTCAAGCTGCCGGCCTATGTCGAGGACGGCCAGACCATCCGCCTCAAGGGGCAGGGCGGGCCGTCGCCCTTCGGCGGCGAGCCGGGCGATGCGCTGGTGAAGATCCGCCTGCGCAGGCATCCGCGCTACCGGCTGGAGGACCGCGACCTGCATGTCGACCTGCCCGTGCCGCTGCGCGACGCCGTGCTGGGCGCCAAGGTGGCGGTGGAGACGCCCACCGGCCGTCTGGCGGTCAACGTGCCGGCATGGTCGTCTTCCGACAAGGTGCTGCGCATCAAGGGCCGGGGCCTGCCGCTGAAGGCCGGCGGCCATGGCGACCTCTACGCCCATGTGCGCATCATGCTGCCCGAAGACGGCGACAAGGACTTGGAAGCCCTGCTGCGCACGAAGGGGTGACGGCCTCTTCAACCGTTTGAAGCTTGAAGGCGCTGTGTGCCTGTGCGATAGGCACGGCGAAGCGGAATTCATGCGGAGAACGTTCACATGGCGGGTGGACAGGGCCTGATGGCCGGCAAGCGCGGCCTTATCCTGGGCGTGGCGAACAATCGCTCGATCGCCTACGGCATCGCGAAAGCCTGCGTCGACCACGGGGCGGAGATCGCGCTGACCTATCAGGGCGAGGCCTTCCGGAAGCGCGTCGAGCCGCTGGCGGCGGAACTGGGCGCGCATGTCGCCGGCCATTGCGACGTGACCGATGCCGAAAGCCTCGACGCGGTCTTCGCCGGCGTGGCGAGCAGGTGGGGCAAGCTGGACTTCCTCGTCCACGCCATCGCCTTCTCCGACAAGGACGAACTGACCGGCCGCTATGTCGAGACGACGCGGGACAATTTCCTGCGCACCATGGATATTTCGGTGTTCTCCTTCACCACCATCGCCAAGCGGGCCGAAGCGCTGATGACCGATGGCGGCTCGCTGCTGACGCTGACCTATTACGGCGCGGAGAAGGTGATGCCGCACTACAACGTCATGGGCGTGGCCAAGGCGGCGCTGGAGGCGAGCGTGCGCTATCTGGCCGTCGACCTCGGCGGCAAGGGCATCCGCGTCAACGCCATTTCCGCCGGCCCGATCAAGACGCTGGCGGCCTCGGGCATCGGCGACTTCCGCTACATATTGAAGTGGAACGAGTACAACTCGCCGCTCAAGCGCACGGTGACGCCGGAGGAAGTCGGCGATTCCGGCCTCTACTTCCTGTCCGACCTGTCGCGCGGCGTCACCGGCGAGGTGCACCATGTCGATTCCGGCTACCACGTGGTCGGCATGAAGGCGGTGGACGCGCCGGACATTTCCGTCGTCAAGGATTGAGGCCCCGGCCTCTCCCGCAATTTCTCGGACGCCGCTGAACGCCATGCCACCGCTTGCCTATTTCTTGCGCCATGGCCAGACCGACTGGAACGCTGAGGCGCGCCTGCAGGGCCAGTCCGACACGGCGCTGAACGCGCTGGGCCGCCGGCAGGCGCAGCAGAACGGGCGGCGGCTGGCCGAGCTCATCGCCGCGCCGGGCGATTTCGACTTCGTCGCCAGCCCCATGCTGCGCACCCGCCACACGATGGAGCTGGCGCGCGCCGCCATGGGCCTAGATGCGGGTGCCTACCGCACCGACGCGCGTCTGGTGGAGCTGAACTTCGGCGACTGGCAGGGCTTCACCTTCGCCGAGTTGGAAAGCCGCGTGCCCGGCGCCGGGCGTGCGCGCGATCTGGACAAATGGGACTTTCGCCCGCCGGGCGAGGGGGCGGAAAGCTACCAGATGCTTCTGGAGCGGGTGCGCCCCTTTTTCGAGGCGTTGAGCGGCCCCACCGTCTGCGTGACGCATGGCGGCGTCATCCGCACGCTGTTCCGCCTCGTGGAAGGCGTTCCAAAGGCCGAGGCGGCCTCGCTCGACGTGCCGCAGGACAGGGTGCTGCAGCTGGAAGCCGGCCGCCTGGAATGGCTCTAGCCCCGCCCGGCGCGCGCCTCAGTCGGGCAGCTCCATGTCGGTGATGACGTTCTGGCCGTCGGTCACGTCATAGGCGATGACCACGTCCATGCCCGGCTTGAGGGCATCGAGGTCCATCTCGGCGTTGAGCTTGTAGGACTTCCCGTCGTCCAGCGTCAGCGTCATCGATTCCTTGTCGACCTTCTTGATATGGCCTTCGGTCTGGCCGGCCAGGGCGGCGGTTGCGCTCAGCAATACGGCGAAAACGGCGCCGGTCAGGATACGCATGATCGTCCTCTTGGTTCGGGTTGCGCGCTGCAAGTGGCGGCGGCTGTGCTCGATGGCGTCGGAAGAGAGCAGAAACCAGCCGAATGTGTCAAAACTTAATCCGTATCATCACAGGTCCGCCGGCCCCGGGGATATGGGTCTTTTTGCCTCATGATGGTTTGACCCCCGCCCGAAACGCCAATAGAAGGCGGGCCGGAGCCGGCGCGCGCCGGCTGGGATCTTCCGCATGTCGCACAATACTTTCGGCCATCTGTTCCGCGTCACCACCTGGGGCGAAAGCCATGGCGCAGCGCTCGGCTGCGTGGTGGACGGCTGCCCGCCGGGCATCCGCTTTACCCGTGCCGAGATCCAGCACGAGCTGGACCGGCGCCGCCCGGGCCAGTCGCGCTTCGTCACCCAGCGCCGCGAGCCCGACGAGGTCAAGGTGCTGTCCGGCTTCCTGATGGAGGACGACGGCGAGACCATGGTCACCACCGGCACGCCGGTGTCGATGATGATCGAGAATGTGGACCAGCGCTCCAGGGACTATGGCGAGATCGCGCGCCAGTATCGCCCCGGCCACGCCGACTACGCCTACGAGGTGAAATACGGCCTGCGCGACCATCGCGGCGGCGGCCGCTCCTCCGCCCGCGAGACGGCCGCACGCGTCGCCGCCGGCGCGCTCGCCCGCAAGGTGGTGCCGGGCCTGGTGGTGCGCGGCGCGCTGATCTCGATGGGCGAGAAGGACATCGACCGCGCCAACTGGAACTGGAACTTCGTCGACGATGCGGAAAATCCGTTCTTCACGCCCGACCCCGCCTCCGTGCCCGTCTTCGCCGACTATCTCGACGGCATCCGCAAGGCCGGCAATTCGGTCGGGGCGGTGATCGAGGTCGTCGCCGAGGGCGTGCCGGCCGGCCTCGGCGCGCCGATCTATGCCAAGCTCGACCAGGACATCGCCTCGAACCTGATGTCGATCAACGCCGTCAAGGGCGTGGAGATCGGCAACGGCTTCGAGGCCGCCCGCATCACCGGCGACAGGAACGCCGACGAGATGCGCATGGGCAATGACGGCAAGCCGGTCTTCCTCTCCAACAATGCCGGCGGTATCCTGGGCGGCATCTCGACCGGCCAGCCGGTGGTCGCGCGCTTCGCGGTCAAGCCGACATCCTCGATCCTGACGCCGCGCCGCTCCGTCGACAGGGACGGCAGGGACGTGGAGGTGGTGACCAAGGGCCGGCACGACCCCTGCGTCGGCATCCGTGCCGTGCCGATCGGCGAGGCCATGGTGGCCTGCGCCATCGCCGACCACTATCTGCGCCATCGGGGCCAGACTGGAAGAGTTTAGGGGGAATAAGGGAGCAGGGCAGTAGGCTCGGCTGCCTGCTTACTTGCCCAGTCTCTCCTAATTCCCTATTCCCCTACTGCCCTACTCCCCTACTGCCTTGCGAGCGAAGCGAGCATCATGTCCTACGATCAGAAAAAAATCGTCGAAGCCATCCGCGCCTTCGAGCGCGGCGAGATCGTCGTCGTCATGGACGACGACGGGCGTGAGAACGAGGGCGATCTGATCGTCGCCGCCGTTCACTGCACGCCGGAGAAGATGGCCTTCATCGTGCGCCACACCTCCGGCATCGTCTGCACGCCGATGCTGCGCGAGGATGCCAGGCGGCTGAACCTCGCTCCCATGGTGGCGGAGAACGATTCGGCCCACACCACGGCCTTTACCGTCAGCATCGACTTCAAGCACGGCACCACCACCGGCATCTCGGCGGAAGACCGCACGCTCACCGTGCGCAATCTGGCCAACGGCAATGTCGGCCCCTCGGATTTCGTGCGTCCGGGCCATATCTTCCCGCTGATCGCCCGCGAGGGCGGCGTGCTGATGCGCTCCGGCCATACCGAAGCGGCGGTCGATCTGTGCAAGCTCGCCGGCCTGCCGCCGATCGGCGTGATCTCCGAACTGGTCAATGACGACGGCACGGTCAAGCGCGGGCCCGAGGTTGCCGCCTTCGCCGCCGAGCACGGGCTGAAGCAGGTTTCGGTCGCCGACCTCATCGCCTATCGCCAGCGCCAGGAAAAGCTGATCGAGCGCATCGCCAGCACCGACATCGACACTCCCGGCGGCAAGGCCAGGCTGTTTGCCTACACGCTGCCGTGGGACACGATGCATCATCTGGCCATCGTCTTCGGCGACATCCGCGACGGTACCGACGTGCCGGTGCGCCTGCACCCGGAGGACGTGGTTGCCGACGTGTTCGGCATTGGTCACAAGCTCGACGCCATCATGAAGGAGATGGGCGCGCGCCAGCGCGGCGTCATCGTCTACCT
>DAOKZN010000121.1:0-6926 GCA_035325625.1 Mesorhizobium sp.
AAGCCGGTCGCCGTCACGCCGCTGCCCATCTTCCAGGACCTCGACGATTGCGTCTTCAAGCTGCCGGGAACCGCGCCGGAGCAGATCGCGCAAGGGATCGAGCAGATTGCCGCGGACGCGGCCGCCGGCGCGCCCGACTTTCTGGAGCGGCTGGGCCGTGCGCGGAACTGGCGCGACAGCCACGCCTATCCGGTGCTCGGCCGGCGGCTGAACGGCATGCTGAAGGGCATTTTCCGCAACGGGTCCCTGCCGCCCTCCGGTTCCGGAAGGTGAGCCGTGAGGATCGGCGTCGACGCGCGTCTGCTGGCCCTGCCGCTGACCGGCATCGGCCGCTATACGCACGAGATGGTCAACGCGCTGCTGCGCGCGGGCGCCGAGCTCGACCTCTACGCCCCCGCGCCGCTCGTCCATCCGCTGCATGCGGGTAGAGGCCGCTACCGCGAGCGCGTCGTCACCATGAGGGGCCGGGCCGGACGCGTGCTCTGGGGGCAGGCGGGCCTGCCACTTCTCGTGCGCCGCGACCGTCCGGACGTGTTCTGGGGGCCGGCGCACCGCCTGCCGCTGGGGCTGCCGCGGGAGATTTTCGGCTGCCTCACCATCCACGATCTCGTCTGGCGCTTCGCCGGCGAAACGATGCGGCCGGCGAGCAGGCTGATGGAGCAGGTGCTGATGCCGCCGGCGCTGAAGCGAGCGGACAGCATCGTCGCCGTGTCGCAGCACACCAAGGCCGACATCGAGCGCACCTTTCCCGGGCTCAGGGCCGACATTTCGGTGATCTATCCCGGCGTTGCCGCCCGGGCGCCCGGCCATCCGGCCGGCTATCTGGAGAAATGGGGCATTTCACGCCCCTATATCCTGTTCGTGGGCACGCTGGAGCCGAGGAAGAATCTCGCCCGGCTGCTGCAGGCCTATGCCGCGCTGCCCGGCGGGGCGCGGCAGGAAGCGGAACTCGTGGTGGCTGGCGGCGCCGGATGGGGAGATGTCGACCTCGAAAGGACGGTCGCGTCGCTCGGGCTGCGCGAAAGCGTCCATGTGACGGGCTATGTCGATGAGCAGGAGCTTTCCACGCTCTACGAGAACGCGCTGTTTCTTGCCATGCCCTCGCTCTACGAAGGTTTCGGCCTGCCGCTGGCGGAGGCGATGCGCTACGGCCTGCCGTCGCTCACGGCCAATGTGTCGTCCATGCCGGAGGTAGCGGGAGACGCGGCCGTGCTGGTCGATCCGCTCGACGTCGGCTCGATCACGGCCGGCCTGCAACGCCTGATTGCGTCGTCCGAGCTGCGGGCGCGCCTTTCGCAGGCGGCGCAGGCAGGTGTGACACGCTTCGACTGGGACCGCGCCGCGCGGCAATTGCTGGACCTGTTCGCGCAGCGCAGGCTGCAGGCGTAGGGCCGGCGAGCGGCGATGCCGCTACCGGAAGGCAAAATATTTCAGGATCAGGAAGTTCAGGACGGGCGACAGGATGATGAGCCCGACCAGCGCGTAGAGGTAGTTCACCGAGAAATATTCGGCCGCCGAGGACAGCGCGACGATGATGCCGAGCGTGACCAGCGACGAGGACAGGAACTTGAAATAGTTCAGGAGCACGACCGGCACCCGGAAGGTCAGGATCGAGTTCAGCACGAAGGACACGACATTGGCGGCGAAGAAGCCGCATATGTTCGCGGCGACCTGGTTGACCGAAAGCTGGCCGGCGAGCAGGACCACGATCGAGGCATGGACGAGCGTGTTGATGCCGCCGATGACGCAGAAGGTCAGGAATTCACGATAGTTCTTGGCCGTCTGGACCAGGGCGCGCATGGTTCGGCTCTTTCACGGACGCTTTGCGGATGACGTAGAGGGGCCGGAACTTCACCTCCTTGTAGGTCCGGCCGACATATTCGCCGAGGATGCCGACGCCGATCAATTGCAGGCCGCCCAGGAAGGTGACGAGGGCCACGATCGAGGGATAGCCGGGCACCGGGTTGCCGAAGAAAATGGCGCTGAAAATGATGGTCACGCCATAGGCGATGGCGAGCAGCGACAGCGCCATGCCGATATAGAACCACAGCCGCAGCGGCACCGTGGTGAAGGAGGTGATGCCATCCACGGCGAAGTTCAGCAGTTTCCACAGATGGAACTTCGATGCTCCGTGCGCCCGCTGCTCGACCTTGAATTCGATGGTTTCCGAGCGGAAGCCGATCCAGGCGAACAGGCCCTTCATGAAGCGCTGATTCTCCCGCAGCCGGGAAAGCGCATCGACCACGGCCCGGTCCAGCAAGCGGAAATCGCCGACGTCGCGGGGTATCTTCACCTCGAAAAGCTGCGAGGAAAGCTTGTAGAACAGCCCGCTCAGGAAAGCGCGCAGCGGCGAATCCATGTCGCGGCTCTCGCGCTTGCACAGCACCACTTCCGTGCCCTGCCGCCACAGCCGCACCATTTCGGGGATGACTTCGGGCGGGTGCTGCAGGTCGGCGTCGATGATGATTACGGCCGCGCCCCTGGCATGGTCGAGGCCGGCGGTGATGGCGGCCTCCTTGCCGAAATTGCGGCTGAAGTCGATGATCTGGACGGCGCCGGTCTCCGCCGGCAGTCGCGAGATAGCCTCCAGCGTGGCGTCGGTGCTGCCGTCGTTGACGAATATCGCTTCCCAGGCGAGGCCGAGCGGCACGACCGCCCCGGTCAGGCGGCTCCAGAAGGTTTCTATCCCGGCCGCCTCGTTGTAGCAGGGAATGACGATGGACAATTCCACGTCCGTCATGGCTGCCCCTTCCGGCATACGATCCAGATGTCCAACTGGCGGCACAGCGCGCCGGCAGGCGCGTAGGACCTGATCTGCTCGTCGCTGAACTGGGCGCGCGTGAATACATAGGCCGACGTGGCGGGATCGGACTCCGCGATTTCCGGGGCGATGGCGTCGCAATCGGCGCCGTAGCGCGAGATGAAGCCGGTGGTGAGATTGTAGCCGCCCCTGGCTGCAATCATCTGCAAGGGCAGGATCTCGCGGATCAGGGCGCCGTTGCACTTGAACTTGGGGAAGGCATGGATCGTGCTGACGCCGGCCAGTGCGGCATTCCACTGCGCGATGTCGGCCGGCTCGTTGGCCTCGCGCTTCAGCGACTGCTTGATCGCCGCGAAGGTCGGTTGCAGATCCGCCGCCTGGACGAGCACCACGGCCACCGCCAGCCCGATCCGCAGGGCTGGCCGCAAATGGTCGAAACGGGCGACGCTGTAAAGCACGAGCGCATAGGAAACCGGCCAGAAGAAGCGCCCCGACGAGCGGAAGGTCTCGAAGGCCGGCATCAGGAATTCCGGTACGCGCCAGTGCAGTAGGTGCAGCGGGCCGGCATAGACCTCGTTGGAGAGCGCATAGATCGTGAAGGCGGCCAGCACCACCAGCATGAAGCGTCCCGGCCGCGCCCAGCCCGCCCCGGCGCGCGCTAGCCGGCTGAAGGATAGCGCGATCAGGCCGATCAGGCCCAGACCGAGATAGTTGTAGCCTTCATATTGCCCGCCCGTGGCGTCGACGAAGAAGGGCATCGAGATCAGGCTGCCCTGAGCGACCGGCGAGAGCAGGTTCATGGAATAGTAGCCGAAGCCGGTGTCCGGCACGGCCTTGCCGAAGGCCGTGCCCAGCATGAGCGGTACGCTGATGGCGATCGCGGCCAGCGGCACGGCGATGACGGCCAGGTCCTTGCGGTTCGCCGTCTTGCGGTAGAGGTCGATCTGGCATGCCGCCAGCACGGCGATGGCCATCGCCGTCAGGTAGAAGTTGATGTAGAAGGCCGGCACCAGAAGCAGCGTCCAGGCGCCGGCGAAGCTTCTCTGTCGACGCTGGGTGCGGATATAGAGGCCGAGCGCGAACAGCAGGGCGAAATGCGCCTGCAGGCTGAGGTGGCCCATGCGCGCCGTCAGCGACGGCATCAGCACGCACAGGAAAACCGTCAGCCCCAGCACCCACCAGTCGTCGTCGCGCAGTTGCGAGGCCGCGAACCATGCCGCCGCCCCTTGCAGGGCGAAGCAGATCAGCACCCAGATGCCGAACGGATTGTCGGGTAACGGCACCACTGCCGACAGCAGCTTCAGCGCCAGCGAATAGACGGGGATGGCGTCCACGAAGGTGACGACGGTGCCCGACGGCCAGTTCAGCGAGGGGATGGCCAGCAACGGCAGCGACCAGGGCGCGCGCAGATAGGCGATATAACCGGAAAGATACTGCGCGATGTCCTCGACCTGGGTGTGCCAGTAGCTCGATGTGCCGGCGACGAAGCCCTTCGGCGTTACCACTAGTGCGAAGACGACGCCGAACAGCACCGAAAGGATAAGCCCCGCCGCGCCCGAGGATTTGAGCCCGAGGCCCGGCAGGATCGGCTTGGCGGTCATTCGTGCTCCGGATCGTCTCGGCGGATGGGGGCTGACGGGCTCGTGGTCGCCGTCACGCCAATCCGTAGCCGGCGAAATCCTGCGCGTGGCCGATCGTGGAGACGATGAAATGGTCGTCCGAAACCCAGCTCACCGAATAGGCGTGGTCGTTGGGGTCGTCCACCGCCGTGGTATCGACGAAGACGACCATGTTGTCGGACTTGATCATCTCGATCGAGTGCGACTTCAGCAGGAACTGGTAGACGAAGCTCTTGGCGGCGGTGTCATAGGGCAGGTACTGGGCGATGATATCCGCATGAGGCACGCCGTCCGGCTGCGGCCCCGCTCCGCCGATGGGCGTCGTGACCGTGCTTCCCGATTGTCCGGAAAGATCGGCCAGCACCAGTTGCGCGGTCTGCTTGTTCAGCGTCGAGACGTCGAACGTCGCGTCCACGCTGATGCCGGCGAGCTTGTAGGTGGAAACCTGGCCCAGATGCTGGGTGGCGAGCGTGACCAGCGACTGCAGATCCTGTCCGTCGTCGCTCGCCGCCATCTTGGTCAGCGTGGTCCCCTGCGAAGGCGAGGCTTCCGCCTGCATCGCCACCACGGCCTTCTCGATCGGCCCCGGCAGGGAGGAAGCCTTGCCCGCCGCTGCCGTCTGCACCGCCTCCTCGATCTTCACCTCGGCATCGAGGTGGACGGCCGCCTCGCGAACGTGCTCGGCAGCCTGCAGCGTCACGTTGACCGGCTCCACCTTGGCCGCCACCTCGCGCGCGGCAAGCGCATCCTTGCTCTCGGCGACCGCCTTGTCGGCCGGGGCGAAGTCCTGCTGCACCAGCGCCGCATGGACTGTGTCCGGCCCCGGCGACGATGCCTCGGCGGCGGCCAGCTTGGCGGCATTGTGCGCCCGCTCGGCGAACTTGCTGTCGTAGAGCCCGAAGGAGATGGCGATCGCGGTCAGGCCGGCGGCGATGCCGGTGGCGCCGCTGGTCATGCTCCAGTAGGAGCCAGCGCCGTCGGCGGAGGCGCCGGCGCGGGAAAGCTCGGCCTCGCGCGCCACGAGCCGGTGGATGTCGTCGGCCGGCCCCTTGCGCCCGACCTCGGCGTCGAGCCTGACCAGCGCCTTGTCGGCCTGCTCGTGCACCGTCTCGGCGGTGGTCTCGCCCGCGGGTTCGTCGTGCAGGGGCGCCAGCGAGGGGAACAGGGCGGCATGCCCGTCGCCCGAGCCGTCCGTCTCCTCCGCATGTGCGGTGCCGACGAAATGGTCGGAGGCGAGATAGAGCGACCAGACGAGTGCCGCCAGCATCACGGCCGGATGCAGGCGCACCACGGAATCCGTCTTGCCCGGGCGGAACTGAACGATGTTGCCGGTGGCCGCGCGCGCCGCCACGGCGCTGGCGAAACGGTCGATCAGGGCGGCGAAGCTCTCGCCCCGCAGCACGCTATCGAGCCCCGGCCCGTCCAGTATGTAGAGCCCGTCGATGCGGGCGAGATGCACGAACACCTCGCCGTCGGCATGGCAGAAGACGAACCAGGGGTCGCCCTCGTCGGTGACCCCGCGCGTCGTCTCGATGCGGATGTTGGCCTGCACCAGCAGGGCTTCGACGCGATAGAGATCGGCCAGTTCCTGGTTGTTCCAGTCGCGGCCGGCCAGCGCGCCATAGGCGAGCGTTCCGTGCGGCTCGGCCCCAAATGCGCTCACCCCTTGCGCACCCATCGGCAGCGTGTCGCACGAAAGCGTGGCGGCAGGCGCCGCCGCGACGGGCTCGCGCCTTCCGAAGCCGGCGAACTTCAATATATCGGCCATCGCGCGGTCCGTTCAGGAAGGCCTTCTCAGGAAGCCAAGGCTTCGTCGTCGAAGAGAATCTCGTAAGAAACCGGATCGTAGAACATCAAGAGCTTCTTGACGAACACTTTCTCGTCCACCCCCACCGCGCGCGCATAGTCGCGATACTTGTTGGTGGGCACGCGGCCGCGCCCGTTCTCCAACTGGGAGATGAACGTGTAATATTCGAGGTCGAGCATCCGCGCCAGTTCGCGCTGGGAAATGCCGGCGGTCTCCCGCTGCTCCTTCAGCCACAGGCCGGCGGCCTGCCGCAATTCGCTGGTTTCGCTCTGTTGGGCCTGGTTCGATTTCGCCAGCATGGGTCCGCTGTCTCCTTAACGCCTGGCCGCCCGAAACTACTGATCGCGCAAAAGGCGCGGCATTCCGCTCGCCGAAACCGCCACAACGCGCACTCTATCACTACGGTGCCGTCAAGACCAATGCCAAACTGTGGCCTTTTCGTCAATCTCCGGGAGTATGAAATTTACTGCACTTTTTCGCTTGCGCGTTTTGCGCCCTTTGGCTAGATAGTGAATCGCAACCGAAGGATGCGGCTTTATGAAGGGGGACCTTTCATAAGCGTTCCCCTTTTGCGGAGAGTGGGGGCACCCCCTTCCGCGGTCTTTCGGACGGCGCGCTGCTCGCAGTCCCGGCAGGGATGACGCGGCGGGCCGGAAGGGAAAGGACTGCCCGTGTCGGAGCCTGCTCCGGCATGAAAGTTTAAACGTCGTTGGAAAGAGGATCCTTCCACAATGGCAAC
>DAOKZN010000122.1:0-3853 GCA_035325625.1 Mesorhizobium sp.
CGCAGATGACGTGGATGCCGGCGTTCAGGAACGCCTTGGCGGCCGGCGCATGCACATTGTTGGGCGTGACGATGGCGACCGCCTCGATGCCGTCCGGCCGCGCGGCTTCCGCCTTCGCCATCTCCTCGAACGAGCCGTAGGCGCGCTCGGGCGCGATGCCGATCTCGGCGGCCGAGGCTTTGGCGCGCGCCGGTTCGGACGACAGCGCGCCCGCCACCAGCTCGAACCGGTCGTCGAGGCGGGCGGCGATGCGGTGCACCGCGCCGATGAAGGCGCCCTGGCCGCCGCCCACCATGCCGAGCCGGATGCGGCCGGCGCCGTTTTCCTGCCTGCTGGCTTCGATCGCCATGGGTCAGCTCCTGTCCAGGCCGAGCATCTTGCGGTTGGCGGCGTCGTCCGTGCCGGCGCCGGCGAAGTCGTCGAAAGCCTTTTCGGTGACGCGGATGATGTGGTGCCTGATGAACTCGGCGCCTTCGCGCGCGCCGTCCTCCGGGTGCTTGAGCGCGCACTCCCACTCCAGCACCGCCCAGCTATCGAAGTCATAGGCCGTCAGCTTGGAGAAGATGCCGCCGAAATCGACCTGCCCGTCACCCAGCGAGCGGAAGCGGCCGGCGCGGTCCACCCAGCTCTGGTAGCCGCCATAGACCCCCTGCCTGCCGGTGGGGTTGAACTCGGCGTCCTTGACGTGGAAGGCCTTGATGCGCTCGTGGTAGATATCGATGTAGTCGAGATAGTCGAGCTGCTGCAGCACGAAGTGCGAGGGATCGTAGAGCAGGTTGGCGCGGGCGTGGTTCTTCACCCGTTCCAGGAACATCTCGTAGCTGGCGCCGTCGTGCAGGTCCTCGCCCGGATGGATCTCGTAGCAGATGTCGACGCCGTGCTCGTCGGCATAGTCGAGCAGCGGCGTCCAGCGCTTCGCCAGCTCGTCGAAGGCCGTCTCCACCAGCCCGGCCGGCCGCTGCGGCCACGGATAGACGTAGGGCCAGGCCAGCGCGCCTGAAAAGGTGGCGTGCGCCTTCAGGCCCAGATGCTTCGAGGCGCGGATGGCGCGCCTGACCTGGTCGTTCGCCCATTGCGTGCGCGCGGCCGGATTGCCGCGCACTTCCGGCGCGGCGAAGCCGTCGAAGGCCGCGTCATAGGCCGGATGCACGGCCACGAGCTGGCCTTGCAGATGCGTGGAAAGCTCGGTGATCGTCAGCCCGTGGCCGGCGGCCACGCCCTTGATCTCGTCGGCGTAGTCCTTGGAATCGGACGCCTTTTCGAGGTCGAACAGGCGGCCGTCCCAGGTCGGGATCTGCACGCCCTGGTAGCCCAGCGAGGCCGCCCATTCGCAGATCGCGCCGAACGAGTTGAAGGGAGCCGTGTCGCCGGCGAATTGCGCCAGGAAGATGGCCGGGCCCTTGATCGTCTTCATGTCTCTTCTCCCGATGGCGGACGCGCCGGAGGCCGGCAGCGCTCACACATAGCGATTGACGATATTCTCCAGATATTCCTGGCGGCCGGAGCGGGGCTCGGGCTCGATGCCCTCCCGCACCACCCGTTCCGCCACCTGCTCCAGCGTGCGCTTGCCCGAAAACATGGCTTGCGCCTCGGCCGCGTTCCAGCCGGCGTAGCGCGCTTCCAGCGGACCGGACAGGGCCTTGTCCTCGATCATCCGGGCCGCCGCCTTGAGGCCGCGCGCGCAGCAGTCGAAAGCGCCGATATGGGCGATCAGAAGGTCCTGCGGGTCGAGCGACTGGCGGCGCAGCTTGGCGTCGAAATTGGTGCCGCCGGTGGAAAAGCCGCCGGCCCGCAGCACCTCGTAGTAGGCCAGCGCCATTTCCGGCACGTTGTTGGGAAACTGGTCGGTGTCCCAGCCGGACTGGTAGTCGTTGCGGTTCATGTCGATGGAACCGAAGACGCCGAGCGCGTTCGCCAGCGCCAGCTCGTGCTCGAAGGAGTGGCCGGCAAGAATGGCGTGGCCCTGCTCGATGTTGAGCTTGACCTCGTTCTCCAGCCCGAACTCCTTGAGGAAGCCGTAGACGGTGGCGACGTCGTAGTCGTACTGGTGCTTGGTCGGCTCCTGCGGCTTCGGCTCGATCAGGATGGTTCCGGCAAAGCCGATGCGGTGCCTGTAGTCGACGACCATGGACAGGAAGCGGCCGGCCTGTTGGCGCTCGCGCCCGAGGTCGGTGTTGAGCAGCGTCTCGTAGCCTTCGCGGCCGCCCCACAGCACGTAGTTCTGGCCGCCGAGGCGCATGGTCACGTCCATGCACTTCTTCACCGTGGCCGCGGCATAGGCGAACACGTCCGGGTCGGGATTGGTGGCGGCCCCGGCCATGAAGCGGCGGTGCGAGAACAGGTTGGCCGTGCCCCACAAAAGCTTCACGCCGGTCTCGGCCTGCTTGGCCGCGAAGATGTCGGCGATCTCGTCCAGCCGCGCCGCGCTTTCGGCGAAATTGCGGCCTTCCGGCCGCACGTCGGCGTCGTGGAAGCAATAGAAGGGCGCGCCGAGCAGCGAAAACATCTCGAAGGCCACGTCGGCCTTCAGCCGCGCCTTGTCCATGTCGTCGGTCTCGCCGGCCCCGGGGAACCACGGGCGCTCGAAAGTCTGGCCGCCGAACGGGTCGCCGCCCGGCCAGGCGAAGGAATGCCAGTAGGCCACGGAAAAGCGCAGATGGTCCTCCAGCCGCCTGCCCATGACCACCTCGTCCTTGTCGTAGAAGCGGAAGGCGAGCGGGTTGGCCGAATCAGGCCCCTCGTAGCCGATCTTGCCGATATCGCCGAAAAAGCCTGTGCTCATGTGGATAGATCCGTCGCCCGTCTGCTCGATATGGGGGCCCGCGGGAGCACCGCGCCGCCCGGATTTGCGTACCTCAAGCAAGACACTACCCCGATCACGGCAGATTGTCCCGAAGATAAATCTCGATGCGGATGTGCTCCTGTCCCTCCACCACCGGCATGCCGTCGTTCAGCGCCTTGAGGATGCGGATGGCGCTGCGCGCCTCGTGGCCGGCATCCTGGCCGATGACGGCGTCGAACAGGCCCTCGCGCAGCGCCCGGCGGGCATGCGGGGTCAGTTCGTGCACGACGGTCACCATGCCCCGATAGGCGGGGTTGGCGGACAGCACCTCGATGATGCCGCGGTTGCCGGCGCCGATGTTGTAGAGGCCGACCACGCCGGGCTCGCGCGCCAGGCAGGCGGCAAGCACGGCGCCGGTGACGGCGGCGTCGTCGCGGCCCTCCAGCACCGGCAGGCATTGCAGGTGCGGGAACTCGGCGCGGATGACCTGGTCGAAGCCCATGCGCCGCTCGACATGGTCGCGCACCAGCATCGAGCCGGCCACCAGCGCGACCTTGCCGGGACGGGCGCCCAGGAAGCGGCCGAGCAGGCTGGCGGCCGTGCGGCCGGCGGCGACGTTGTCGATGCCGACATAGTGGCTGCGGCGGAAGGCCGGCACGTCGGAAACCAGCGTCACCACCGGCACGCCGCCGGCATGGAGGCGCGACAGCGCCTCGCGCACCGGCGCCGAATCGGTGGCCACCAGGGCGACGCCCGAGACGGCGTGCGTATCGATGGCATCCAGTGCCGCGGCGAGCGCGGCGCCGTCGAAAGGCGGCACCGACACTACGTCGACCGCGATGCGGTCGAGCGCGGCGCGCCGGCCGGCCTCGACCGCCTGTGCTTCCAGCGTGCGCATGAAGGTGTTCGGGCCGCCGGGAATGATGAAGACGAAGCGATAGCTGCGCTGCTTGGCCAGGTTCGCCGCGGCGATGTCGCGCACGAAGCCGAGCCGGGCGATCGCCGCCTCGACGCGCGCGATCGTCTCGCCGCGCACGCCGGCGCGGCGGTTCAGCACCCTGTCGACCGTTG
>DAOKZN010000122.1:3863-6923 GCA_035325625.1 Mesorhizobium sp.
TGCAAGGCTGACGCCGGCCGTTTCGGCCCCGTCGCGCACCGTTGGACGCACCTGCCGTTCCTCCCCTTGAAATTGATAGCGCATCTCCTGATGTACGTAAATCAGAATCTGCCCGCCGGCGGTCGCGGCGGCGGGGTCGGGCGCATAAGCGCGGTGCAAAAGTCCGCGGTGCCGTTTTGCCGCAGCCGGCGCGTGCGGTATCATGGGAACCATGGGGGCGCCGGAACGGTTTAGGCTCAAGGGCGCCAGGCAACAGGACGCGCCCCGCTGCGAGGTCGCCATGCAGGGGAATCAGTCGGACGTCTTCGACCTGTTCTCGAAGATCTACAGGAATGCCGCCCAGGAGGAGATGAGCCTCCAGCAATATCTGCTTGCCTGCCGCGAGGACAAGTCGATGTACGCCTCCGCGCCCGAGCGCATGGTGGCGGCGATCGGCGAGCCGAAGCTGGTCGACACCAGCAAGGACGAACGGCTGGGGCGCATCTTCGCCAACAAGACCATCAAGCTCTACCCTTCCTTCTCCGACTTCTACGGCATGGAGGATACGATCGAGCGCATCGCCGGCTATTTCCGCTACGCCTCGCAGGGGCTGGAGGAGCGCAAGCAGATCCTCTACCTGCTCGGGCCGGTGGGCGGCGGCAAGTCCTCGCTGGCCGAGCGGCTGAAGAGCCTGATGGAGGTGCATCCCATCTACACGCTCAAGGTCGGCGACCAGATCAGCCCGATCTTCGAATCGCCGCTGGGCCTGTTCGATCCCGAGCGGATGGCCGACCTGCTGGAGGACAAATACGGCATCGCGCGCCGCCGGCTGAACGGGCTGATCTCGCCCTGGGCTGCCAAGCGGCTGGACGAACTGTCCGGCGACATCTCCAAATTCTCCGTCGTCAAGCTGATGCCCTCGCGGCTGCGCCAGATCTGCATCGCCAAGACCGAGCCAGGCGACGAGAACAACCAGGACGTCTCCTCCCTGGTCGGCAAGGTCGATATCCGGCAGTTGGAGAACTTCAGCCAGTCGGACCCGGACGCCTATTCCTACAGCGGCGGCCTGAACCGCACCACGCAGGGCCTGCTGGAATTCGTCGAGATGTTCAAGGCGCCGATCAAGGTGCTGCACCCGCTGCTCACCGCCACGCAGGAAGGCAGCTACAACGGCACCGAGAATTTCGGCGCCTTCCCCTATCAGGGCATCATCGTGGCCCATTCCAACGAGTCGGAATGGCTGCAGTTCAAGAACAACAAGAACAACGAGGCCTTCCTCGACCGCATCCTGGTGGTGAAGGTGCCCTACTGCCTGCGCATCACCGAGGAGCGGCAGATCTACGAGAAGCTGCTGCGCGAGAGCGAGCTGGCCGACAGCCCCTGCGCGCCGGAGGTGCTCGACATATTGAGCCGCTTCACCGTCTCGACGCGGCTGACCGAGCACGACAACTCGCCGCTCTACACCAAGATGCGCGTCTATGACGGCGAGAACCTGAAGGAGATCGACCCCAAGGCCAAGTCCGTGCAGGAATATCGCGACGCCGCCGGCGTGGACGAGGGTATGACGGGCGTGTCCACACGGTTCGCCTTCAAGATCCTGTCGCAGACCTTCAACTACGACACCAAGGAGGTGGCGGCCGACCCGGTGCACCTGATGTATGTGCTGGAGCAGGCCATCAAGCGCGAGCAGTTCCCGAAGGAGACGGAGGCCGACTACCTCGATTTCGTGAAGTCGGAGCTGGCGACCCGCTATGCCGAGTTCATCGGCCACGAGATCCAGAAAGCCTATCTGGAATCCTACAGCGAGTACGGCCAGAACCTGTTCGACCGCTACATCGCCTATGCCGACGCCTGGATCGAGGACCAGGACTACAAGGACCCGGACACCGGCCAGATCCTCAACCGCGAGATCCTCGACAACGAGTTGTCGCAGATCGAGAAGCCGGCAGGCATCGCCAACCCGAAGGACTTCCGCAACGAGGTGGTCAAGTTCACGCTGCGCGCCCGCGCCCGCAACAACGGCCGCAACCCGTCCTGGACCAGCTACGAGAAGCTGCGCGAGGTCATCGAGAAGCGCA
This sequence comes from Mesorhizobium sp., assembly GCA_035325625.1. Taxonomy (GTDB): domain Bacteria; phylum Pseudomonadota; class Alphaproteobacteria; order Rhizobiales; family Rhizobiaceae; genus Mesorhizobium. The sequence continues at coordinate 5,921 of DAOKZN010000122.1, forward strand.
TGTTCGGCCAGGTGGAGGATTTGCTTCCCGTCATCAGCTTCGGCTCCAAGCAGGACAGCGTGACCGAGAAGCGCCACACCGAGTTCGTGCAGCGCATGGTCGAGCGCGGCTACACCGAGCGCCAGGTCCGCCGGCTGGTGGACTGGTACATGCGGGTGAACAAGGCGGGCTGAGGCCGCTGCGAGGGCTTTGATGCCGATCTTCATCGACCGCCGGCTGAACCCGAAGGACAAGAGCCTCGGCAACCGCCAGCGCTTCCTGCGCCGCGCGCGCGAGGAATTGAAGCGCACCATCCGCGACCGCGTCCGCAGCGGCAGGATTTCCGACGTCGATGCCGAGCACAGCGTGTCCATGCCGGCGCGCGGGACGGACGAGCCGCGCTTCGAGGAAGCCGGCGATACCGGCCGCCGCCGCCATGTCCTGCCCGGCAACCGCGAGTTCGTGCCCGGCGACCGCATCCCCAAGCCCAGCCAGGGCGCGGCCTCCGGCTCGAAGCCCTCGCGGCGCGACTCGGAGGACGATTTCCGTTTCGTGCTGTCGCGCGAGGAGGTGCTCGACCTGTTCTTCGAGGATCTGGAGCTGCCGGACATGGTCAAGCTCAACCTCAAGGAGGTGCTGGCCTTCAAGCCGCGCCGCGCCGGCTTCGCCGCCACCGGCTCGCCCACCAACATCAATGTCGGCCGCACCATGCGCAACAGCCACGGCCGCCGCATCGCGCTGAAGCGCCCCAAGGCGCGGGAGTTGGAGGCGCTCCGGCAGGAACTGGAGGAGCTGGAGGCCGACCGGCAGAACGAGGCGGCGCGCGCCCGCATCGCCGCGCTCGTCGCGGAACTGGAGCGGCTAGAGCGCCGGCGCCGGGTGATCGCCTATGTCGATCCCGTCGACATACGCTTCAACCGCTTCGAGGCCCAGCCGGTGCCCAACGCCAAGGCGGTCATGTTCTGCCTCATGGACGTGTCCGGCTCGATGGGCGAGCGCGAGAAGGATCTGGCCAAGCGCTTCT
>DAOKZN010000123.1:0-6922 GCA_035325625.1 Mesorhizobium sp.
ATCAATGTCCGCGCCATCCTCGATCCCGCGGGCAACGAGACCGGCGATTTCGAGACCCCGGCCGGCGGTAGGCGCTTCCGCGTCATCGCCCGCCTGGTCGAGAAGGGCCGCTTCCCCGAAGACGGCCTGGTTCCCTGCATCGTCAAGAAGGTCGACGCCAAGACCACGGCCATCGACGACTCGCTGGCAGAAAACACCTTCCGCCTCGGCCTGCATCCGCTCGACCAGTTCAAGGCATTCAAGCGCATGGTCGATGGCGGCATGAGCCACGAGGAGGTCGCAGCGGCCTATTTCACCTCCACACGCTATGTCGAGCAGCGCATGGTCCTCGCCAAGGTCTCGCCCAAGCTGCACGCGGCCTATGCCGAGAACGCCATGACACTCAGGATGCTGGAGGCCTTCACCGCCAATCCCGACCATGAGCGCCAGGAACAGGTCTGGGATATCGTCTGCCATTCCCACAACAAGGAACCGCTGCGCATCCGCGAACTGCTGACCGAGGCCCAGGTTCCGGCCTCGGACAAGCGGGCGCTGTTCATCGGCATCGACGCCTATATGGCGGCAGGCGGGCCGCTGCTGCCGCGCTACCTCTTCGACGATGACGAGGAAGGCTGGCTCGACGATGTCAAGCTGCTCGACCGCTTGGTGGCCGAGAAGCTTAAGGCGACCGCCGACGCCGTGGCGGCGGAGGGCTGGAAGTGGGTCGAGGCCGATCTCGATCTGCCCTATGGCTACGATCACGATCTGCGCGGCGTCATCGGCACGCCGGCCGAGCTGTCGGCCAAGGAACGCCGCGAGCGCGAGAAGCTGCGCAAGGAGCAGGAGCGCGTCGAGGCGAAGTATGCCGACTATGACGAACTGCCCGACGAGGCCGACAAGCGCCTCGGCGAGATCGAGACCCAGCTTGAAGCCTTCGAGCGCCGTCCCACCATCTACGATCCTGCCGATATCGCCATTGCCGGCGCCTTCGTCACGGTCGACGAAGACGGCGAGGTCATCATCGATCGCGGCTGGGTCCGTCCCGAGGACGAGCTGACCGCGACCGTCGAGGGCGACGCGGGTGATGGCGGGGAATCGGAGGACGACGATGCGGATGGCGGCGCCGCGCCGGACGTGCAGCGCACCGTCATCACCATCGGCGGCGAGCCGGTCGAGCCCGAGGAGGAAGAAGAGACCATCAAGCCGCTCCCCGAACGGTTGGTGATCGAGCTGACCGCGCATCGCACCATCGCGCTGCGAAACGCGGTGGGCGGCAATCCGCATGTCGCCATGACGGCGCTGCTGCACCGGCTGGTCCGCGACACCTTCAGGCGCTCCACCTACGGCGCGTCCGTTCGGGTCTCGGTCCACGAGGTCTATTGCAGCGAACAGGGTGTCGACCTCAAGAACAGCCCCTATGCCAAGGCGGTGAACGCGCGGCATGAGGGTTGGAAGGAGGACCTGCCAGTCGATCCCGATGCGCTGTGGGACTGGCTCGATGGCCTCGACGACGCCAGCCGCCTGGCGCTGCTCGCCCATTGTGTCTCCTTCGGCGTCAACGCGCTCTACGAGCGGCCGAACCCGCTCAGCGCGTCGGGGATTTCCGAGGCCGGGCTTCGCACCCGGATGGAAGAGGCCGACCGCCTCGCCCGCGCGACGGGCCTCGACATGGTGGAAGCCGGATTCCGCCCGACCGTGGGCAATTATTTCGGCCGGGTCCCCAAGAAGAAGATCCTCGAAGCCGTCTCCGAGGCGGTCGGCGACAGCATCGCCTATCTGCTCGCCGACAAGAAGAAGGACGAGATGGCGGCCGAGGCCGAGCAGCGGCTGGCCGAAACCGGCTGGCTACCGGAGCCCCTGCGCCTTGCGGTCGAGGAGCCGGCCCCGGAAATGTCGGCAGACACCGAGAGCGATGTCGCCCTCCCGACCTTCCTCGCCGGTGACGACGAGGCATCCGCGTCCGAGGCCGGTGACGAGCCCACCCACCTGGTCGCCGCCGAGTGACCTTCGACAGCGGGGCGGCTCCGGCCGCCCCGCATCCATCCGATCCACCCGCAAGGCCCGGCATCACGCCGGGCCGCTTTCGTTTTGGAGACATCTTCCATGAACGCATCGCTCATTCTCGACATCGCTCCACTCGGGTCGCTGGTCGCCTATTCGGACTCTGCTCCACGGCCTCCCGGCAGCCGTGCAAAACAGCGCGCCGCCTGGGAGCGCCGCAACGGCGCCGGCCGTCTCGTGCGCAAGGAGCCGGCCCGCGAGCGCCCGACCTATGCGAGCCCGCCTTGCTTCACCCTGCACGAGGCCGCGTTCGGCCCCGACGGCACGGTGATCGAATCCGTCATGCGCACCTACAACCTGGACAGCGATCTGCGCTTCCGCGTGGTCGAGCGCCCCAGGGTCGGCCAGGTCCGCGTCATCCAGCAGGTCGGCGACAATGTCGAACTGCTGCATCTGGCCGAGGACCACGCGGCCGCCGAACTCTGGCTGGCCAAGGCCGGCCACAGCCGCGCTCGGCTCGAGCAAATCACCGCAGACGAGGTCAGCGCCGACGCCGTCGAAGGCCGCGCCGCCTGACCGCCGCATTTTCCATCCACCTGCCTGCCGTCGCAGCACGGTGGGCATCTTCCTTCCAGGAGGCCAATATGCCGACCATTCCTCAATCCGTATCCGTTCCGCCGGCCCCGCAACGGGTCTGGGTCGCCATCTATGAACATCGCCATGGCAGCGATGTTCATGTCTTCGCCGACGAGCGCCTGGCCCGGCGCTGGCGCACCGCGCTCGCCAAGGAATGGTGGAGCGATGCCTTCGAGGACAAGCCGCCACCCGACGAGGAGATCGGGGATGAATATTTCGAGCGCATGCAGGAGCGCGACGAATTTTTCACCATGACCGTGTGCGAGGTCGAGGCCGGTTCCGACGATGGCCGGCTCACCCAGGTCCTCGGTGGAGGTGACCCTGATGAGTAGAGTCATCGAAACCACCGTCTATCAGCTCGACGAGCTGTCGGACGCCGCCAGGGAGAAGGCCCGGTCCTGGTATCGGGAGGGGGCCTTCGATCACGACTGGCACGAATTCGTCTATGAGGACTTCGTGCGCATCGGCGAGATCCTCGGCCTGCGCTTCAGGACCCGCTCCACTCGGCTCTACGGCGGCCGGACCCGACCGGAACCGTGCATCTGGTTCCGCGGCTTCTGGAGCCAGGGCGACGGCGCCTGCTTCGAGGCCTTCTATTCCTATAGGAAGGACGCGCCGCGCCTGATCCGGGACCACGCGTCGCAGGACGCGGAACTGCATCGCATCGCCGATGCGCTTCAGGCCGTGCAGCGGCGCAATTTCTACCAACTCCACGCCGAGGCCAGTCATCGTGGCCACTATTACCACGAATATTGCATGGCGATCTCGGTCACCCGCGACAGCCCGACCTATCAGGACATGACGGAGGACGCCGAAGGGGAAGTCGCCGAGGCGCTGCGCGATCTGGCCCGCTGGCTCTATCGCCAGCTTGAGCGCGAATACGAATACCAGACCTCCGACGCGGTGGTGGACGAGGCGATCGTCGCCAACGACTACACCTTCACCGAAGCCGGACGCCGTTTCGGCTGAGTTCCACAAGCGCCCGCGCCTCACGGCCGGGCGCTTGTTTCATGCCTGCTGGCGCTGCCGATCGAGAGGCAGAGGGAGGCCTGAAGGGGCGTGAGCCGGTGCGGTCGAGAGAGAGCGCCGCAGGGGCTCATTCCTCTTCCGCTCTCCCGAGGGTCTTTCCCATGAACATGATCTCCGCATCCGCGGCGGCCTCGGCCGTCGCGCCGCTCCCGCTTGCCGCCGACACCGAGACTGCCACGCGCGTCTTCGCCGCGGCCAATCTCCTGCTGCCCCATCTCGAGCGTAGCCAGCGCATCGATGCCGCCATGCTGCGCGGCGCGATGGAAACCGCCTTCGGCGCCTCCGACGCGACCGGCGCCTGGGACTGGAAGACCGCCTACGAGGCCTGCGAGGCCGCCACGGTCCTGTTCCTGCGCAAGTTCGGAAAGGCGCTGCTGCGCAAGGCCGGCTCGGTTTCCGAGGCGCTGCCGCTGCTGACCCGGATCGCCGCTCTGCTGCCGACCCATACGCGCCGCTCCGAGGAGGCGCAGTCCTTCCAGCAGTTCTCGACCCCGATCCCGCTCGGCCTGGTCGCGGCGACGGCCGCCGCCATCACCCCGGCCGACCGCGTGCTGGAACCGTCGGCCGGCACCGGGCTCCTCGCCATCCTGGCCGAGATCGCCGGCGGCACGCTGGCGCTCAACGAACTTGCCGAGATGCGCGCGGGTCTGCTCGCCTGCCTCTTTCCTTCCATTCCCGTCACGCGCTTCGACGCCGCCCAGATCGACGATCACCTCGATGCCGGCCTGGTCCCGTCCGTGGTGCTGATGAATCCGCCATTCTCGGTGCTGGCCAATGTCGAGACCCGCGTGGCCGACGCCACGTTCCGCCATGTCGCCTCGGCCCTGGCGCGCCTGGCGCCGGGCGGCAGGCTGGTGACGATCACCGGCGCGAACTTCGCCCCCGATGTTCCGGCCTGGACCGCGTCCTTCATGCGCCTTCAGGAACGGGGCCGCGTCGTCTTCTCGGCCGCGATCGACGGTGCCGTCTATGCCAAGCACGGCACGACGTTTCCGACGCGCCTGACCGTCATCGACAAGCTGCCGGCCGACGATCCCGCCTCATTCCCCGCCATGCCCGGCATTGCACCAGACGCCATGACGCTGATGGACTGGATGGGCGCGCAGCTTCCCGCCCGCCTGCCGGTCGAACTGCCCGACCGTCCGGCCAAGCCGTCGCCGGCCGCCGCGCCGCGCACCGTGCGCACCTATATCAACCGCGCCGCCGGACGTGGGCAGACCATGGCCGTGCCCGAACCGGATACCGCGCCGCTCGACTACGAGACGGTCGACTGGATGGCGGCCGAGGACGGCCGCATCACCGACGCCATCTATGAGGAATACGGGCTGCAGGCCATCCGCATTCCCGGCGCCGAGGCCCATCCGACCCAGCTCGTGCAGTCGGCGGCCATGGCCAGCGTCGCGCCGCCCAAGCCCAGCTACCGGCCGCGCCTGCCGCACAACATCCACGGCCTGCTGTCGGACGCGCAGCTCGAAACCGTCATCTATGCCGGCGAGGCCCATGCCGATCATCTCGCCGGAGCCTGGACGGTGGACGAGACCTTCGACCTCGTCTCGGCCGCGCCCGAGGACGCCGAGGATGCGGTGCGCTTCCGCCAGGGCTTCTTCATCGGCGACGGCACCGGCGTCGGCAAGGGCCGGGAATCGGCCGCGATCATCGCCGACAACTGGATGCAGGGACGGCGCAAGGCGGTCTGGATCTCCAAGTCCGACAAGCTGCTCGAAGACGCGCAGCGCGACTGGGGCGCGCTCGGCATGGAGCGCCTCCTGGTCATGCCGCTGTCGCGCTTCCCGCAGGGCAAGCCGGTCACGCTGCCGGAAGGCGTCCTATTTACAACCTATGCCACGCTGCGCACCGACGACCGCGGAGAAAAGGTTTCAAGGGTCAAGCAGATCGTCGAATGGTTGGGCAAGGACTTCGACGGAGTCATCATTTTCGACGAGGCGCATGCCATGCAGAACGCCGCAGGCAGCAAGGGTGATCGCGGTGACGCCAGCCCGTCCCAGCAGGGACGCGCCGGCCTGCGGCTCCAGCACGCGCTGCCCAATGCCCGCGTCGTCTATGTCTCCGCCACCGGCGCCACGAGTGTCCACAATCTCGCCTATGCCCAGCGGCTCGGCCTTTGGGGCAGCGCGGATTTCCCCTTCTCGACACGCGCCGAGTTCGTCCAGGCGATCGAGGCCGGCGGCGTAGCGGCCATGGAAGTGGTCGCCCGCGACCTGCGCGCGCTCGGCCTTTATACCGCGCGGTCGCTGTCCTTCGCCGGCGTCGAATACGAGCTGGTCGAGCACGAGCTGACGCCGCAGCAGGTGCGCATCTACGATGCCTATGCCGGAGCGTTCCAGATCATTCACAACAATCTGGACGCCGCCATGGACGCCGCCCACATCACCGGCTCGGACGGCACGCTGAACGCCCAGGCCAAGTCCGCCGCTCGCTCGGCCTTCGAGAGCGCCAAGCAGCGCTTCTTCGGGCATCTGCTGACCTCGATGAAGACGCCGACCCTGATCCGCTCGATCGCCCGCGACCTGGAGCAAGGCCATTCGGCCGTGGTCCAGATCGTCTCGACCGGCGAAGCCCTGATGGAACGGCGGCTGGCCGAGCTGCCGACCGAGGAATGGAGCGACGTGCGGGTGGACATCACGCCGAGGGAGTACGTCCTGGACTATCTCGCCCATTCCTTCCCGGTCCAGCTCTACGAGCCATTCACGGATTCGGAGGGCAATCTGTCGTCGCGCGCCGTCTATCGCGACGGCCAGCCGGTCGAGAGCCGTGAGGCGGTTGCCCGCCGCGACGAGCTGATCGCCCATCTCGCCAGCCTGCCGCCGGTGCCGGGAGCGCTCGATCAGCTTGTCCAGCATTTCGGGACCGATACCGTCGCCGAGGTAACGGGCCGGTCGCGCCGCATCGTGCGCAAGTCCGGCAAGGGCGTCACCCTCGACCGGCTGGCGGTCGAGAACCGGGCCGGCTCCGCCAATCTGGCCGAGACCCAGGCCTTCATGGACGATGCCAAGCGCGTTCTGGTCTTCAGCGATGCCGGCGGGACGGGTCGTAGCTACCATGCCGAACTGTCGGCGAAGAACACGCGGCTGCGCGTCCACTACCTGCTCGAAGCGGGCTGGAAGGCGGATACCGCGATCCAGGGCCTCGGTCGGACCCATCGGACCAACCAGAAGCAGCCGCCCTTGTTCAGGCCCATCTCCACCAATGTGAAGGCCGAGAAGCGCTTCCTCTCGACCATCGCGCGCCGGCTCGACACGCTGGGCGCGATCACGCG
>DAOKZN010000124.1:0-6913 GCA_035325625.1 Mesorhizobium sp.
GCTTGGGAAGGCGCTAGCTCAGGCTACGGCGCTTTCAAAAGCGTTCGGCGTGGTGTCCTTCAGGTATTCCAGCGAGACCTTGGCCTTGGCCACCAGCGCGGCGAAAGCCTGCGGCTCGTGGATGGCCATGTCGGACAGGACCTTGCGGTCGATCTCGATGCCGGCCTTGTTGAGGCCGTCGATCAGGCGGCCGTAGGTCAGGCCGTGCTCGCGGGCCGCGGCGTTGATGCGCTGGATCCACAGGGCGCGGAAATTGCGCTTGCGATTCTTCCGGTCGCGATAGGCGTACTGGAGCGAACGCTCCACCGCCTGCTTGGCGATGCGGATGGTGTTCTTGCGGCGGCCGTAGAAGCCCTTGGCGGCCTTCAGGACCTTCTTGTGCTTGGCGTGGCCGACCGTGCCTCTTTTCACGCGCATGTCATGATCTCCTTAATGTCGCTTCCAACCGGCTCAGATGCCGCCGCCGTTAGGCAGAAAATTCTTGATGACCTTCCTGCCGTCCGGTTCTGCGAGAACCATCGTGCCGCGGGCATCGCGGATGAACTTGTTGGAACGCTTGATCATGCCATGGCGCTTGCCGGCGGCAGCCGAGAGGACCTTTCCGGTCCCGGTGATCTTGAACCGCTTCTTGGCGGCCGATTTGGTCTTCATCTTGGGCATTTTGCTTACTCCTTGCCGGGGCTCGAGAACCCCTGTTGATTGTCTCCGGGCAGACCAGAGCCCGGAAAGCAAATGAAACCGCCACGGCATGCCCTGCCGGGCGGTTTTTCTTGGAACGCGGCCCTATACTGCAAAGTGCCGCGGCGCGCAACTCCCGCCCGGCTACGGCAGGCGGAACAGCACCGGAAGCGCGCCCGACATCTGGCCGGCCTCGATCAGTTCGAACACCGGCATGGCGATCAGGAACACCAGCCCGTCCAGAAGGGTGTTGAGCAGCAGGTGCGGCCTGAACGAGCCGGTGTCGCCCTCGTCGTAGAGCGAGAGATCGGGCAGGAAGCGCGGCACGCGCGCCATATAGTCGCGATAGGGCGCGCCCATCGCGTCGGCCAGGAAACGCTCCTCGCGCAGGATCACCACGTGGAACGCCGCCGCGCAGAGAAGGCCGAACCCGACCATGGCCACGATCGAGCCCATCTGCGCGCCGACGCCGCAGGCCGCCAGCGTCGAGAACAGATAGAGCGGGTTGCGGGTGATCGAATAGGGGCCGCCGGTGACGACCTCCTGCGCCTTGCGCCCGCCGATATAGAGCGTCGACCACAGCCGCCCGACGATGCCCAGGAAGATCAGCAGCACGCCGAACATCTCCAGCGTCTCGTGGACGACGGTGTCGGGCCCGAACAGCGACTGCCCGAACAGAAGCGCCGCAAACAGCACTCCCACCAGCAGGGCAAGCACCAGCCGGCGCATGCGCTGATAGTCGGCGAGCGCCCGCCTGGCCTTCCGCTCCGCGATTTCGATGTTCATGCCAAGCCCGTTCCCTGCCGCAACGCCGCTGTCCGCGCGAGGAACCACGGCGGTGAGGCAACAAAAAGGCGCCCTGCCCCGAAACCATCCGTCCCGCGGGGTTCCGGGCAGCACGCCACGTCCATATGGGGCGACACGGCGACCGGTGACGGCCGGCCGCGCCTTGCAGCCCGGCGCGCGCCGTTCAGCGCGGCGCCAGCACCATCATCATCTGGCGGCCTTCGAGCTTCGGCTCGGCCTCGACCTTGGCGATGGCCGCGGTCTCCTCGCGCACCTTGTTCAGGAGCTGCATGCCGAGTTCCATATGCGCCATCTCGCGGCCACGGAAGCGCAGGGTCAGCTTGACCTTGTCGCCCTCCTCGAAGAAGCGGCGCACAGCGCGCATCTTCACGTCGTAGTCGTGGTCGTCGATGTTCGGGCGCATCTTGATCTCCTTGATCTCGATGACCTTCTGGTTCTTGCGCGCCTCGGCCGCCTTTTTCTGGTTGGCGTATTTCAGCTTGCCGAGATCGAGGATCTTGACCACCGGCGGATTGGCGTTGGGGGAAATTTCGACGAGATCGAGGCCCGCCTCCTCGGCGGCCAGCAATGCCTCGTTGATGGAAACATCGCCGCGGTTCTGGCCGTCGACGTCGATAAGCTGGACCCGGGGAACCCGGATGTCCCGGTTTGCGCGGGGCCCGTCCTTGGTGGGCGCCGCTGCCTTGAAAGGTCTGCGAATGGTCGTGGTCTCCTCGAGCCGTTTGCGTTCAGGGTTACGATGGTTGATATGCAGACGCGCAATGTGGGAAGCGCGCGTTCCGAGTCAATAGCATAATGAACACAGGAAATCACCAGTGCTGCGGCCGGTGCTGCGGGCGGCCCTGCGCCAAACGAAGAAATGGCCAGGAGACTTTCCGCATCGCCCTTCCCGTGCCAAAAGACGCGCCCGAAGGAGCCCTGCCATGACACCGACCGATCCCGAATTCCTCGACGTCGACGGCGTGCCGATCGCCCTGCGGCGGCAGGCGGGCGCGGCGCCCGGCGTGGCCTGGCTCGGCGGCTACAAGTCCGACATGCTGGGCACCAAGGCCGAGACGCTGGCCGGCTGGGCCGCGCGCGAAGGCCGCGCCTTCCTGCGCCACGACTATTCCGGCCATGGCGAATCCGGCGGCGCCTTCGCCGAAGGCACCATCTCGAAATGGCTGGCGCAAAGCCTTGCCGTGTTCCGCCGCCACAGCGAGGGCAGGCAGGTGCTGGTCGGCTCCTCCATGGGGGCGTGGATCGCGCTGCGCATGGTGCAGGAACTGCGCAAGGCGGGCGAGGACCGCGTCGGCGGGCTGGTGCTGCTGGCGCCGGCGCCGGACTTCACCGCCGAGCTGGTCGAGCCGGCGCTCAACGAGGCGCAAAGGCGCGACCTTTCGGAGAAGGGCTATTTCGAGGAGCCGTCGGCCTATGCCGACCAGCCCTACATCTATACGCGCGCGCTGATCGAGGACGGGCGCGCCAACCTGGTGATGACCGGGCCGATCGACACGCATTGCCCGGTGCATATCCTCCAGGGCCTTGCCGACCCCGACGTGCCGCACACCCACGCGCTGAAGCTGACCAGCCTGCTGCCGGCGGACGACGTGACGCTGTCGCTCATCCCCGAAGGCGACCACCGCCTGTCGCGGCCGCAGGACCTCGACATGCTGGTCGAGGCGGTGGCGGCCATGGTCGCGCGGGCGGGCTGACGCCGCATGCGCCTGTCCATCCCCGTCTCGGCCTTCGTGGCCGCCATCGTCGGCTTCGGCGGCACGCTGGCCATCATCATCGCCGCGGCGGCGGCCGTGGGGGCCACGCAGGTCCAGACCGCAAGCTGGGTCACCGCCATCTGCCTTGCCATGGCGGCGGAGAGCCTGTGGCTGTCATGGCGCACGAGGATGCCGGTCATCACTGCGTGGTCCACGCCGGGGGCGGCGCTGATCGCGGCGTCGAGCGGCTTTTCCATGGCCGAGGCGGTCGGCGCCTTCCTCGTCACCGCGGCACTTCTGATCGCCACCGGCCTCTTCAAGCCGCTGACCAGGCTGATCGCGAAGATCCCCTCCTCGGTCGCTTCCGGCATGCTGGCCGGCATCGTCGTGACCTTCGCCGTCAACGCGGTGAAGGCCATCCCCGCCGATCCGTGGCTGATCCTGCCGCTGATCGCCGCCTTCTTCGTCATCCGGTTGTTCAACCCGGCGCTCTCGGTGCTGGCCGTGCTGCTGGGCGGCGGGGCCGCCGCCTTCCTGACCGGCCGCGTCGGCGGGCTGCCGGCGCCCGAGCTTTCGACGCTGACCTTGATCGCGCCCGAGTTCACGGCCTCGGCGACGATCGGCCTCGCGCTGCCGCTCTATCTCGTCACCATGGCCTCGCAGAACCTGTCGGGCCTCGCCGTGCTGAGGGCGTCCGGCTACGACCCGGAGCCGGGGCCGCTGATCGGCGTCACCGGCCTGTTCTCGCTGCTCACCGCCCCGTTCGGCGCCTCGACCACCAATCTGGCGGCGATCTCGGCCGCCATCTGCACCGGGCCGGACGTGCATCCCGATCCGGCCGAGCGCTGGAAGACGGGACCGTTCTACGCGCTGGCCTATCTGGTCTTCGCCGCCTTCGGCGCCTCGCTGGTGGCCATCTTCGCGGTTCTTCCGCAAAGCCTGATCGTGCTGGTGGCGGGGCTGGCGCTGACGGCGCCGCTGGCCAATGCGCTGACGATCGCGCTGAAGGACGAGCACGAGCGCATGGCCGCCACAGTGACCTTCGCGGCCACCGCCTCCGGCCTGACGCTGGCCGGCATCGGCTCCGCCTTCTGGGGGCTGGTGGCGGGCGTCATCGTCATCGGCCTCGACCGCATCAAAAAAAGGTAGCTTCGTCAGGCGGTTGTCCGGTTTCGGCCGGCGCCGTCTTGAATTGCCGTTTTTCCCTTCCCATGTCGATTTCAAGCAGCCGAAAGCGGCTGTCTGCAACGGAAGGAACGGGAGAACATGACCACTTCTGCATTGATCCGTCCGGCCTGGACGCCGGCGACCATCGCGCTGATGGTGATCGGTTTCATGGTGTTCTGGCCGCTTGGGCTCGCCATGCTGGCCTATATAATCTGGGGCGACCGGCTCGACGGCTTCAAGCGCGATGTCAACAAGGCCACGGACGGCTTCTTCGCCGGCTGCCGCGGCCGCCATCGCCACCGCGGCTTTGTCCGTACCGGCAACGTCGCCTTCGACGACTGGCGCGAGAAGGAGCTTGAGCGGCTGGCCGAAGAGCGCCGCAAGCTGGACGAACTGCGCGACGAGTTCGACGACTACGCCCGCGAGCTGCGCCGCGCCAAGGACCAGGAAGAGTTCGACCGCTTCATGGCGAACCGCAGCAAGCGCGCCGCGCCCGCCAAGCCGGACGACGACGCCGCGCCGCAGACGCCCGGCAACTGAGCCCTCTTTTCCGCTCTCGATCCGACGGCGCCGCCCCTCGCGGCGCCGTTTCTTTTTTGTTCTTCCCGCCCGCCGCGAATCGCTTATCGTCCGCCGCCATGTCCTTCGGCTTCTTCCGCATCCCGGCAAAACCCCGCCCCGCCCCTGTCGTGGAGCGCGAGCATTGCGTGGCCGGCCGCACCCTGCCGCTGAGGATCGTGGAGAACGAGCGCGCCCGGCGGCTGACGCTCAGGATCGACGCCGGCGGCCAGGGCCTGCGCGTCACCGTGCCGCCGGGCCTGCGGCGCGGCGAGGTGGAAAAATTCCTCGACCGCCACCAGGGCTGGCTGGAGGAGCGGCTGGCCAAGGTGCCGGACAGGCCGCAGGTGCGGCCCGGCATCAGGCTGCCCATACGCGGGGTGCCGCACACCATCGTGCACGAACCGGGCCGGCGCGGCGCGGCCACGCCTGGATGCGACGAGAGCGGGCCGGTGCTGGTGGTGCATGGCGAGCGCCCGCACCTGCCGCGCCGCGTCGCCGACTTCCTGAAGCGGGAAGCAAAGCGCGAGATCGAGGCGCTGGTGGCCAGGCATACGCAGACGATCGGCCGGCGCGCCAAGGCGATCCGCTACAAGGACACGACCAGCCGCTGGGGCTCGTGCACCTCGGACGGCAACCTCTCCTTCTCCTGGCGCATCATGATGGCGCCGCCGCCGGTGATAAACTATCTCGTGGCGCACGAGGTGGCGCATCTGAAGGAGATGAACCACGGCCCGGATTTCTGGAAGCTGTGCAGGCAGCTATGCCCCGACACCGACCGCTGCAAGGCATGGCTGAAGCGGAACGGCAGCGCGCTGCAGGCGATACGGTTCGAGTAGGGCAGTAGGGCAGTAGGGCAGTAGGGCAGTAGGGAAATGTTCGCCCGCCGAGCCGTTTTGCAACGGCGCGTTTCAGTCGTCATTGGCCGCGTTGAGCTGGTCCGGCCGCAGGCCCTCGTCCGCCGGGCGCGGCCACGGCAGGAAATCCTTATCGAAGGAAGGGCCGCCGAAATAGTCGAGCGCGCGATGCGCCTCGGCGCCGTTTACCGCGGCCTTGTCCAGAAGATGGGCGATCACCTCGCGCGCCTGCGCCAGCTTCGCGGTCAGCTCCGCCACGGTCCGGTCGTTCTGCATGGAATGTTCCCCCGTTCTCATTCGTGACAAGGTAGCGCGTCGCGGCCCGCGGGCAACGGACGCTTTTGCCCGACTCGGTTTTCCTCGACGCGCTTTTCCTCGACTCCGGCGGCATTTCGTGCCAATCCCGCCCGCATGGTGCCCGACATGACGACGCTCGACATCAAGATATGCGGCCTCAAGACCGACGAGGCGCTCGCCGCCGCGCTGGCCGGCGGGGCCAGCCATGTCGGCTTCATCTTCTTTCCCAGGAGCCCGCGCCATGTCGAGCCGGCCGAGGCCGGCCGCCTGCGGCGGGCGGCACTGGGCAAGGCGAAGGCGGTGGCCGTGACGGTCGACGCCGGCGACGCGCTGCTCGACGCGATCGTGGACGCCATGGCGCCCGACATGCTGCAACTGCACGGCGCCGAAACGCCGGCGCGCGTGGCCGAGGTCAAGGCCCGCTACGGCCTGCCGGTGATGAAGGCGCTGTCGGTGCGCGAGGCGACCGACATTTCGGCGGCCCGCGCCTATGCCGGGGTGGCCGACCGGCTGCTGCTGGACGCCAAGCCGCCGAGGGGCTCGGAGCTTCCGGGCGGCAATGGCGTTTCCTTCGACTGGCGGCTGCTTGCCGGCGCCGATGCCGGGCTCAACTACATGCTGTCCGGCGGCATCAACGCGGCCAATATCGGCACGGCCTTGTCGCTCGCGCGCCCATCGGGCATAGACGTGTCGTCGGGCGTGGAAAGCGCACCGGGCGTCAAGGACCCTGCCCTGATCGCCGCGTTCTTCCGGGCCGTCGCCGCCGCGCGCGGCAGGGACGCCGCCTGACGGGATCGAACCTTTTTCCAGGAGATCGGCGATGAACAAGCCGGCCATGCCAAATTCCTTCCGCAC